>CALLKH010000186.1 GCA_938008425.1 uncultured Planctomycetaceae bacterium
GAGCGATCAGGCGGTTGCTCGCCTCGCGGCGATCGGCTTCACCGACGCGGCCGGTGTGAGCCAGTATTCGTTCACGCTGTTGCGCGTGGAGGAGCGCGAGCAAGTGACCGCCATCGCGAACTCGATGGAGAGCCCGTCGCATCTGCTGATGGCGCGAAAGGACTTCCCGGAGTCGACGGCCGTCCTCATCAGGCAGGTGCTCCTTGCGCTCGATCGCAAGAATCCGGACGACCGGGCGATCCTGGACAAGCTCTACGGCGTTCATGGCTACGCCGAGGCCGAGCTGAGCGCTTTTTCCGAAGTCGCAAAGATGGCGGCCGCGTACGGATTTCTCAAGAAGCCAGAGCTTTTTTCCGCCAAGCCCGAACAGGACGAATCGAAGCCGAAAGCAGGGGGCGATCGCCGTTGATTCAGCTGGAACACGTTGAAATCGCCTACGGCCGCGGCAAGCCGGTGCTTCGAATCGACTCGCTGGGCATCGGCCCGGGCGAGCGCGTCGCCATCATTGGTCCAAGCGGATGCGGCAAGACGACGCTCCTGCGCTGCATCAAGGGATTCGTTCGGCCGCGCACCGGCAAGGTTGAAGTGTTCGGCGTGAACCTGGCATTCTGCGAGCGATCGGCCGCGCGAGCCGCGAATCAGCGCGTAGCGATGATTTACCAGCAGTTCAACCTCGTGCGCCGGCTGAGCGTGCTGAATAACACGCTGTGCGGACGGCTGGGTCGGACGAATCGGTGGCGTTCGCTGCTGGGCTGGTTTACGCCCGAGGATTTGCGTATCGCGTGGGCGGCGATCATCGAGGTGGGTCTCGCTGAAAAGGTCCACCAGCGCGCCGATACGCTCAGCGGTGGCGAGCAGCAACGCGTGGCGGTTGCGCGGGCGATCGCGCAGGAGCCGGATCTCATTCTTGCGGATGAGCCGGTGTCGAGCCTCGATCCCACGTGGGCGGTGGATGTACTGGAACTCCTGACGGAGGTTCAGGCGCGGCATTCGGCGGCGCTGGTGATGACGCTGCATCAGCCGGGGTTGGCGCGCAGGTTCGCGCGGCGGGTGATCGGGCTTCGCGACGGCCGCGTCGTGTGGGATGGCGCCGCGAACGAATTGAGCGACAAGACACTGGAACTCATTTATGACGACGACCGAAGAGACGTCTATCCATTCCATAAGCCTGCCACCGCGTGATCCGGCTCGACTGCGTCGTCGCGTGGGGTTTGTGCTGCTTGCCGTCGTGACGATTGCAGCGATGGTCTGGTCGATGGTCGGCACAGAGTTCAGCCTGACGCGCTTCAGCCGCGCCTGGCCGAACATGAGCGATTTCTTCGGCCGAATGTGGCCGCCGGATCTGGCGTGGGACCCGACCGAGGCGCGGCCGTTCTCGCCGCCATTGCGGCTTGCGGCGGGCGCGGTGGCGATCACACTTCAGATCAGCCTGCTGGGCACGGCACTCGGTGCGGCGGGGGCGCTCGTTTTCGGCCTGCTGGGATCCGAGAATCTGACACCGCACTGGGTGCACCATCCGATCAAGATGATGCTTGCGGTGGTGCGATCGATCCCCGTGATTTTGCTTGCGCTGCTTTTCGTGAGCGCGATCGGACTCGGGCCGTTGCCCGGCGTACTGGCGGTCGCACTGCATTCTCTAGGGATGCTCGGAAAACTCTATGCCGAGGAATTCGAGACGGCCGATCCGGTGGTCTGGGAAGGATTGAAGGGCGCGGGTGCCAACTGGCTTCAGCGCGTGCGGTATGCACTGTGGCCGGAGACGGCACGACAGGTCATGTCGCTGACACTCTTTCGATTCGAGATGAACCTGCGCGAGTCGGCCGTACTGGGTCTGGTCGGGGTCGCGGGCCTGGGTTTGTGGATCGAGAATTATCGCCGGGCGTTCGACTATCCGAGCGTGCTGACGATGGTGCTCGTTACGATGCTGCTCGTGCTGGTGATGGATCAGATCGTGATTCAGTTGCGGCGCGTGCTCAAGTAGAAATCATCTCGTCGCCTTACGGTTCGATGGCGGCGGCTTCCTGTTTGAGCGACTTGATACGAACTTCCTCCAGCAATTCCGCCGCGCGTGCGGCGCCCGGGTGTTCCGCGCCGAATGCCGTCGACATGATCTCGTGAGCCTCCTTCAGGATCGCTTCGGATTCGTCCAGCCGTTCCAGTCGCATGAGCAACTCGCCCTGATACCGAAGAAACAGCCCGATCTTCCAATGGCCGGCCGGCAGAGACCCGCGGGCCCCGATGACGGCGGCGGCCAGGAGCGGCTCGGCCTCCTCCAGCTTGTTCTGTTTCATGAGCAGCACAGCAAGCTGAAAGCCTGTGCCGACGGTTGTGATGTTGCTGACGCCGTAGGTCTCCCGCTGGATTTCAATGGCCTGCCTGAAGAGCGCCTCCGCATCGACGAATTCGCCTTGTTGTTCGTGAACCGCCGCCAGATTGCAGAACGTCATCGCCAGTGTCGGATGATTCGAGCCCAGCGCGGCGCGCGTCAATTCGATCGATTCACGGTACAACGCCTCTGCCTCGTCGAATGCGCCGCGACGGAATACGAAGAGTGCGAGATTGTTCAGCCCGGTTGCGACGGCCGGGTGGTCGGGGGCGAGCAATGCTCCGCGCTTCTTCACCGCTTCGCGCATCAGGGTTTCGCCTTCCTCCATACGGTTCAGGTCCTTGAGTGCGAGGGCGAGGTTGGTCATGGTGTCTGCAATGTTCGGATGATCCTCGCCGCGCAACCGTTGATCCATCTCCAGCGATTCGCGAAACAGCCTCTCGGCCTCCGCGGCGTTGCCGAGCGCCTGCAGCGTGATGGCGAGATTGTTGAGGCTCGTGGCGACTTCGGTGTGCGATTCGCCGAGCAAGCGGCGGCGCATCGCCAGCGCCTCGCGCTGGAGCGACTCCGCCTCGACCAGGTCGCCGCGCTGATGCCGGAGCCATCCAAGATTGCTCTTTAACTTGGCGATCTCGATGTGTGCTTCTCCGTGGATTGATTGTCGCATCTCCAGCGCCCGACGATAGGCCTCTTCTGCTTCTGGAAAGCGAGCCTGCGATTCCCACGTTCGCGCCAGCTTGTTCAGCGCGAGCGCGAGTTCCTCACTGCCCCCGGGGGTGAGCCGTTCACCGATTTCGACCGCGCGCTTCAAATGCGCTTCGGCCGATTCGTAGTCGCCGGCGCTGCGAAGCGTGTTGCCGATCATGGTTCGCACGCTCATTTCGACTTCCGGCTGTTCTGACAGTGCGCCGGAGGTCAGCGAATCGGACGCTCGCGCGAGCGCCTCGCCGAGCGAAACCTCTTTCGCGCCCGGCGACCGATACGGATCCGCCGAGGCCAGCGTGTCATCGATGAATTCGAGCGCCGCCTTGAACTTGGTGGCTTCGCGCCGCGCCGCTTCGGCGCGTTCTTCCGCGCGTGCCTGCGCGGCGACGGCGTCCTTCAGGCGATCGGCGGCCAGGCCCTCGGCCCGGATCGCGCGGGCCGCCAGCCATGTGCTCACAACGGTGGCGACGATCATGACCACCGCCGCGACAGCCGCGCCGGCGAGAAGACCGCGATGCCGCCTCGCGAATCGCGAGAGCTGATAGATCGCGCTCGCCGGCCTCGCGACGATCGGCTCGTGATTGAGATACCGTCGAATGTCGGCCGCCAGTTCCGCCGCTGACTGGTAACGCCGCTCCTTTTCCTTCTCAAGTGCCTTGGCGACGATGGTTTCCACATCGCCGCGCAGGGTCCTGTCGATTTCGCCGATTGGCGTCGGGGTCTGCTCGCGAATGACGCGGGCCGCCTCAGGAAGCGACCTGTCGTCAAGCGAGTAAGGAAGTCGCCCCGTGAGCAGTTCGTACGTCATGACGCCCAGTGCATACACGTCGCTGCGAACATCCAGCTCCGACGAGTCGCCTGACACCTGCTCCGGGCTCATGTAGGGAATGGTGCCGATGATCTTGCCGACGCCGGTGAACTGCGTGGTCGCCCGCGGGTCAGCGTCAATCCAGCGGGCGATGCCGAAATCGAGAATCTTGGGATGAGCGAACGTACCGGTTCGATCCGAGGGGGCGCGATCAGGTCCGACGCGGCGATCGGTTCCGCCGACCGGCGCGATCAACACGTTAGCCGGTTTCAAATCGCGATGAATGACGCCCTGGAGATGGGCGTAATGAACGCCGTCACAGACCTGCGCCATGAGTTCGAGTCGCTGCCGCGCGCCGAGGCCCGCGGATTCGGCGAAGCGCGTGAGCGGCACGCCGTCCACGAGTTCCATCGCGAAGAATGATCGCGGCCCCTCCTGCGTTTCAAAGGTCGAGGCCTCGTAAATCTGCGCGATCGACGGATGATTCAGGCGGGCCAGCATCGCCGACTCGTGTTCGAACCGGCGGCGCAGTTCAGGCGTCGCGGCATCGAATCGGAGCAGCTTCAGCGCCACGCCTCGGCGTGGATTTTCCTGCTCAGCCTCATAGACCACGCCCATGCCGCCGTGGCCGATCTCGCGCACGATGCGATAGGAACCAATCCAGTCGGGCGTAGTGTCCCCGCGAGAAGGCCCGAGCCGGTTCGCAAATCGGCTGTCGTCCGACGGCGACGGCCCGGCGGCCGGTTGAGTTTCCCCAGTTCGTCGGCCGGTGCGAACGATCGTCGCCACGCGCGGGACGACGTTCAGGTTCGCTCGAATCTCCTGGACGCGCGCCGAACATCTCGCGCAGGTCTCCACGTGAGCCTCGATGCTTGCCCGATCCTCATCGCTCATCGCGCCGGCCAGACATTCATCCAGTTGTTCAAGATCGGGGCAGACCATGTGTCGCCTCCGGTGCGAGCGTACGCCGCGTGTATCCACTGACGAGTATTCAACGCCCGATCAGCCGATTTCTTCGATTTCCGCCCGAATCGCGCGAATCCTGGTCAGGACGCGATGCTTTGCGTTGTAGATCGTCTTTGTGGACACGCCCAGATCGGCTGCAACCTCGGCGGCCGATCGATGGTCGGCCACGGCGCCTTCAAAAGCGCTCATGACGTCCGCCGTGAACTCCTTCCGGGCGCGGGCGATGCACTGTTCAAGCACCGCCTGCTCCCATTCCAGTTCCCAGAGTTCATGGGCGCGGTCTTCGTCCATCACGTCGTGCCAGAACCCCGTGTCCATTCCGCTGACGGCTTTCGCCTCGCGACGGGCGTTGGATTGCCGCAGCCGCAGAATCTGATTGAAGGCGATGCCGAAGATCCATCGGCTCAGTCTTCCGCGAGAGGGGTCGAATCGTCCCAGCCGAAACGATTCGGCGAATTCGACCAGTGTCTCCTGGGCCACATCTTCGGCGTCGGTCTGCGACGCGCCGGCCTTATGGGCGAAAGCGATGATCGGCGCGCGGAATCGCTCGACCAGTCGCGACCAGGCCGCGTCGTTCTGGCGGTCTCGAAGCTGACTCAGAATTGTCGAGGTTGTGGTCCATTCCATGACGACACCGGCCGAGGGTCGGGCGTTCGGGTTGAAGGGAATTCTCATCGTCATTTTACCGCAAGACAGGCCCACGTTCCCTGAACTTTCCGAAGTAGCGCGAGGATTTCGTGAGAAATTGCTTTGGAAGGTGTGGAACACCCATCGGAACGACCGGGACGGCAGCTTGATCTGATTCGAGGGCGTGCACGGCTATTCGCGCCGTTGATCCGAGATCATCCGATTTGAACGGGAGCGCCGGCCCGGCCATACAGGGAGGCGATGAGATGTTCAAACTGGACACGATTTCCGCGAGACCAGTGATAACAGGAATTCTCGCCGGGCTTTTTCTGATCAGCGGATCCTCAGCAGCGGCGATTCCGCCGAATGCGGAAGTCGAGGGTGAATCGACGAACTCGCTCGTTAGGCCGGGCCTGGTGAATGCCGTCGACGGCGTTCCATTCACTCACGTCGATCTTCGCACCCATCCCGCGCCGGCGCGCGAAAGGTACATCCCGCTGCTTCCGCCCGGTGGTGGTGGGGGAACTCCGCGATCGTTCGGCGACACCTTTGATGTCGCGGCGATGTGGTTTTGTGGAACGGGCGGCGGCTATCTTGTCAACACCGGCGCCGGTCCCGGGCCGTGCATCGGGCAGACCTACGACGGCCTCGGCTCGACTTGCGGAACGAATGTGTTCTCCGGCGCAAACGTCGTCATTTCGGAATCCGAAACGGACAACGGTGATGGCACAGTGACGGTCATTGTTCAGATCGCCTCGGGCGATGGCAGTGATCTGCTACCACCGGGATTCAACTGCGTCGGACGCGGGGAGGACGACGACATCGACACGATCGGCGGCGACCTCGCGAAGCAGGACGCCGGCGGACCGGGCGTGCCGGGCGATTCGCTGGAACCCGATCTCGGCGTTTCGCCGTTCGAAATCCTGACAGCGGACGCCGTCGTGCTGGGGGCGGGCGGACAAGTTCTGCTCGAATTCGCGTTGAATTCGACGGGAACCACACGGACTGACCTGAAGGATCGGTTCACCGTTAGTGGCGTGGATCAGGTCACGGTGACTGCGATGCAATTCAGATATCGAATCGCCGTGGGCGAGGCCGCGGGGGCGTGCTGTCTGCCCACGAACCCGCTCCCGACATGCGTCGATGGCCTGACGGGTGTCGAATGTACGACACAAGGCGGACAGTACTTCGGCGACTTCAGCACGTGTCAGTCGGTTCCCTGCGGCCCGCCCGCGAACGATCTGTGCATCGACTCGATCACCATCTCCACCGGAAACATTTCATTCGACACGACGGACGCCACGCTCGACAGCTCGGCCGGCGCGCCCTGCGATCCCGACATGGCCAACGATCTCTGGTATCACATCTCGGTCGCCACCTCCGGCCTTCTGCGTGTTGCAACCTGCGGCGCGGGAACGGGGCCGGATACGATTCTTCAACTCTACCGCGGCCAGACCTGCCCGCCGGGGCAGAGTGCTGGCTGTTCCGATGATGCGGCCGGCTGCGGTGTTGGCGGCCTCGCCTCTTTCCTGGAATTGCCGGTCAACGCCGGTGAAGACTTCACAATTCGCCTCGGCGGAAAGGGGCCGCCGATCAACGGGTCGCTGAGTGTGAGCATCACTCCAACCACGACGGGCGGCGGCTGCTGCCGCGGCGCCGGAAGCTGCGTGGATGTTTCTGGCGCGACAGCCTGCGCCGGAATTGGCGGAACATACCTGGGCGCCGGCGTAATCTGCGGCGTCAACTTCCAGGTGCCCGCGCAATCGACTTCAACCCACTTTGAAACCTGCGGCTCGAACTATAACACCGTGCTTCAAATCTTCGACGCGTGCGGCGGTGTGCTGCTGACACAGAACGACGACTGCGCCGACACGGCCGCGGGCGGCGGCGGCTATCCGTCGGCGCCGTGCTTCGATTCGAATCCGGGTTCAGGCGAGCAACAGTCGTGCACATGCCTCGCCACGACGCCCGGCACGAATTACTTCGTTCGTGTGACGAACTTCGGTGAGACGGCTCCCCCGCCGGGCGCGAACACGTCGCTGTTCGTTCAACACGGCGGACCCTGCGCGCCTCTTGCGGCCGGGGCGTGCTGCATCAACGGCATTTGCAGCGACAACGTACGGCCTTCCAACTGCCAGTCTGCGGGCGGCACTTACCAGGGTGACGGATCGAGTTGCAACATCATCATCTGTTCGGAGCCGACCGGCGCCTGCTGCCTCGCAAACGGCAATTGCCTCGATTCACTCACCGAGTCGGATTGCCTCGCCGTCGGTGAGGCGTGGTTTGGAGGAGCAACCTGCGAGGAAACTGCGTGCTCAGGGACTGACGCGGACGGCGACGGCATCGAGGATAACGCCGATAACTGTCCTTTTGTTTACAACCCGAATCAGGAACAGATCGCTTGCAGCGGCCACGTCATCATCGACCAGGTCGACTGGTTCGGCGGCGACGATACGCCGACGCTGCTCAATTCCGACTACGGCATGTTCGGCGTCACGATCCCCAATCCGGGCGAAGCCGTGCTGTTTGTCAATGCGGACATCGGCGGTGCGTGGAAAATCCAAAACATGCCGATCACCGGAATCGATTTTGTCGTCACCCACCCGCTGCAATCGTATTACACGATGTTCGAAATCGGTCAGAGTGGCGAGAACGTGACAGGCAACGTCGCGTTGGTCCGGGTGATGGTCTCGATCCAGCCGCAGTTGACCGGCCTGCCGGCCGCAGTCAGCCCGGGCACCGTGATCATCGGCAGCACGCCGCAGCAGAAGGGCGATGCCGAAACGGTGGCCGATTCGCCGCCGGGACCGGCCGCGGGGGCGGGCGTGTTTGAACGGCCGGCGGCACCGGCGCCGATCGAGCGTGCGACGCGCCCGGGATTCAACATGGTGGACCTGAATGAGCCCTCCGAGCAAAGGGCGTGCGGACCCGGCGCGGTGGCGAGCAGTTTCGTCTGGCTCAATCGCACCTATTGTCTCGGCCTGCTCGACGATCCCGATGACCCGGCAGGAACGAAGAACATATTCCTTGAGGAGTTCAAGGATCTGATGGGATACAGCCCGACGGGCGCATCCGGCGTCCAATCAGGCGATCTCTTCAAGGCCAAGAAGGCTTACATCGCGCGGCATCGCCTGCCGCTTCGCGTCGAGGGGAAGGGTCGCGGACTGCCCACGGCCGGCATCGATCCGGCGGAGATCTTCAAGCAGATGAAACTTGGTCAGGACGTCGAGATCTTCATTCGCTTCGGCGGAGCGGCCACCGAGGACAAAGGACATTACGCCCCGGTCGTGGAAATGAAGAAAGAGGGCGACAAGTACACGATCACCACGCAGGACGACGGCAAGCAGACCCAGCCCGGGCACACTGACCGCCGGCTCACGGGCGAACTGGTGATGGAGGGCGCCGATTGGTTCTACACCGATGCACTCGGCAAGACCAAGCTGGTCGCCTGGTATGCCGAGTCGCCGACCCGTGCGGCCGTCAATCGTGCGATCTGCGACAAGGCCGAGGCGCTGAGGCTCTTCATCGAGGGTCTCGGCGGCACGGCCACCGCCGACCAGGCGAACGAGATTCTCAAGCGTTCGAACCAGATCGAGTACCTTGCGCGGCGGCTGCTGGATATTGTGGACTGCGACCCCGGCTCCACCGCGGCGCAACGGGCCAAGGCCCTGGACATGGCGGTGGAATCGCTGAATCTCGTCGAACTGGCGGAACTGGTCATTCGCGATCTGCTCGATCCGCCGTCTCTGGCGCAGCAACTATCGGCTGCCCGCGACAAGGCTGCGGAGATCAAGGATCTTTCGGTGGAATTCAAGGGACTCTACCCGCCGGACGCCGATTTCGACGATGTGCCTGATTCGTCCGACAACGCGCCGAATGACGCCAACCCGGACCAGGCGGACTGCCAGCCGGACGGCATCGGCGACGTGCTTCAGCTCACGGGCAACGATTGCAATATGAACGGAATCCCGGACGACTGTGAGCTTGCCGGCAATGACTGCAACAACAATAACGTTCCCGATGAATGCGACATCGCCAGCGGGCTCACGCCGGATGCCAACGGGAACGGGCTCCCCGACGTCTGTGAGGGCGACATGAACTGCGACGGTGTGGTCGACGGCCGTGACGTGGATGCGTTCGTGCTGGCGGTGACCGATCCGGCGGCCTACGAGGCGACCTATCCGGATTGCAATCGCCTTCGGGGCGACTTCAACGGCGACGGTGAGGTCAGTGACCTCGATGTCGCGAGCTTCGCCGCGCGGCTGGCGGCGGGGGGCGGTTGAGACGACCTTGACGCGGTCGTTTGGTTGGGCTGCGCTTCGGATAACCTCGATGAGTGAGACGGGAGCCGTATCACAGGTTCAGAGCCGGTGATACGGCTCTCCAGTCTTGGTGTATGGCACGCGCTCGGCACCATTGAATGTCCGGGAGGAGCCTGACGCTGCCTTTTTGCGCTGCCAGTTGCTTCCCCCGGTCTTGCTTGCTCCATTCCCACTCGGTACGCCACCCTGTCGCTGCGGGACTTGGCTAATCGGCGAGGCCCTACGTTCGACGAATGAACATGCGGCATCATCACCGATTAACGGCATCACCGGATTATCCGTCGGCATTAGATAGCATGCTTCGCATCTTGTCGCCGGGATCGCTCTCCTGGCAAGCCGAAATCGTCGATCGGGTACGTCGAATCTCCAGTGACAGCGCGGGGGCGTTACTACCGGTGAAATCGATCGGCGGATATGATCAAGATCAGCGTCGGGTCGAACCGCGATCCACCGATGGCGTCAATATCGTAGAATTCTCATACTGACAGCTTGATATGATCCATCCGCGACGCAGGTCGAAGTCCGGACTGACCAGGGCCCGTGCATGAAGTTTGACCGAACGACGGCGTTGTATCTTCTGATGGTCGCGGTCGGCACGGCCGCGCTGTGGGCGATCTTCTCCGCATCCGGAGACATGAAGGCGCCGCCCGACATTTCCGGCACATGGGAACTCCGCGGGGCGGAAGCCGTCGAGCCGATCTCCCTTCACATTGAACAGTCCGGCCGCTTTCTCGAAATGAAGTGGGACCAGGACCCACCCGCACAGTGCAAACTGGTTCCGCAAAACGATTCTGCGATCGCGGGGACGTTTCGACTGGAGGGTCTGGCGAGTCTTCACGTTTTGTCGGTCGCTGAAGACGGAGAGCAGCTTGCGATCGAACGTCCGGGCGACGCCGGCAAGACCATCAGATTCGTCGGCCATCGCCGCGACCTTTCGTCCGCCGCCGGGTCGGGAAGTCCCGCTCGCGCGCCGGGGTCAGCGCCGCATCACCTGATTCTCAGACTTCTCGGTCAGATCGTGGTGATTCTCGCGCTGAGCCAGGTCGTGGGTCGGCTTTTCCTATTGATTCAACAGCCCAAGGTCATCGGGGAGATGATCGCGGGGATTATGCTGGGGCCGAGCCTCTTGGGCTGGGTGTGGCCCGAGGTGAGCCAGGCAATCTTCGCCCCCGGCACCACTTTGTACCTGAACATCCTCAGCCAGGTCGGCGTGGTGTTTTTTCTCTTTCTGATCGGCCTCGAACTCGATCCGAGGCTGCTTCAGAATCAGGGCCGATCGGCGGTGGTGGTCAGCCATGCCAGCATCCTGGCGCCGTTCGTGTTCGGCGGACTGCTCACGATCTATCTCTATCCCCTCGTGTTCACCGATACGCCGGCCATGCGGTTCAGCTCGGCGACGCTCTTCATGGGCGCCGCCATGAGCGTGACGGCGTTTCCAGTCCTCGCCCGAATCCTGACGGATCGCAACCTGCACAAGACGTCGGTGGGGGCGCTGACCATCGCCTGTGCCGCGGTGGACGATGTCACGGCCTGGTGCATCCTCGCGTTCGTCGTCGGATTCGTGCAATCGGCGGGACTGGCGCCCGCGCTCACCACGGCGGGCCTTTCGATCGCTTATGTGCTGACCATGCTCTTCTTCGTTCGGCCTCTACTCGTCAGGCTCGAGCGCATCTACGAGCGTCAGGGCAAACTGCGGCGCGAGATGACCGGTCTTATTTTCCTCATGGTTCTGGCCAGCGCGGCAACCACCGAGGCGATCGGAATTCACGCACTCTTCGGCGCGTTTCTGATGGGCGCGATCATGCCGAAGGGGTCGAAGTTCGTTCATGAACTCAACGGCAAGATCGAAGACTTCACTGTCGTCCTGCTGCTGCCCGTGTTCTTTGCATACACCGGGCTCCACACGCACATCGGCCTGATCAACTCCCGCGAGCTCTGGATGCTGACCGGTCTCATCGTCCTGGTGGCATGCGCCGGGAAATTCGGCGGCTCGCTCGTCGCGGCGCGGGTGTGCGGAATGGGCTGGCGGCAGTCGTCGGCCATCGGCATTCTGATGAACACCCGCGGCCTGATGGAGCTGGTCATTTTGAACATCGGCCGCGAACTGGGCGTCATCACCGATGCCGTCTTCGCGATGATGGTCATCATGGCGATCGTGACGACGTTCCTCACGACGCCGGTGCTCAATCTCGTTTATCCCGATCGGCTGCTGCGGGATGTTCGCCGGCGCGAGCGATCGGCGGATGCCTTCGGCGTCCTTCTGGCGGTGTCACTGCCGAAGAGTGCGAAACCGCTATTGAGGCTGGCCGAAGTCATTGCGGGAACGGACGACGCCAGGCGTCACATCATCGGGCTCAATCTGCGCCGCGCCGACGAGCGAGAGGCCTACCGGGCGGCGGTCGATCATCGAGCGGCGGAAAATGGAGATGTCGCGAGCGCTTTCGCGGAGTATTCGCAGCTCTTACAGGTGCCGGTCGAGACGATGTCGTTTGTTTCGCGCGACGCCGCGACCGACATCGTGCGAATCGGCCGCGAGAATCGGTCGAATCTGATCCTGATGGGCTACCACAACCCCGTCATCGGTCAGACATTCCTCGGCGGGACGGTCCATCGCGTGCTGGAAGAGGCGGCGTCCGACGTGGGCATCTTCGTCGATCGCGGGCTCTACGCGCGGCCGAAGACTGTGCTCGTACCCTACCTCGGCACGCCGAACGACCGGCTGGCACTGGAGACGGCGGCGCGAATCGGCCGAAATTCCGGCGCGGCCGCGACAGTGCTGCATTTTGTCGGGCGCGATCGCGGCACGCGCGGCCGGCCGGCCGAAAAACTCGGGGCCCGGAATTCGACGGAGCAGGTGTTTTCGGATCCCACGCAGCCCGCGCCGGTCAAGTTCATGGTGATCGAAGACGACGATCCGATCGCGGCGATTTTGAGTCACGCGGCGTCGCATGACCTGGTGGTGATCGGAATCTCGGAGCAGTGGGGGCTCACATCGCGGCTCTTCGGCTGGCGGGCGGAGCGGATCGCCCGCGACTGCCCGAGTTCGCTCTTGATGCTGAAGCGGAACGAGCGACCGGTCGAGGCCGGCGCTCGACTGGAACCCGTGGTCTGACTCATCGATTGTCGCCGTCCTCACTCGGTGGTTTCAAGCGGCGCCGAGTTTCGGGCGGCGATTGGGTCTACCAGCATAGCCGCCGCCCGTCAGGGCGACGATGAACGCGATTGCGGCAGGGCATTCGCACCAGACTGAAGCTGCGAAACCCGACCTCTATTTTGGCTTAAGGCGTCTCGATCACCGGAAAGCCGCTGGGCTGCGGGGGCAGCGCGGTTTCGAGGACGCCGTGGACGCGGGGGATCATGCGTAGCGCCTCGATGATCATCCAGACCTGGAGTGCCAGGATGATGACGCCCGCCGCGGCGAGGTGGTACTGACCCTTCGGCCACCAGCCGTCGGTGGCATTCAGGAGCTGGTAGAGCATCGCCGTCATCGGCACGAGCAGCATGGCGGCCGCGGGCAGGGCGATGAACCAGAGCTTCATTCGCCGCCGGGCGAGGTAAAAGACGACGACGGTGAAGGCGAGCCCCGCGAGGAGCTGGTTGACCGCGCCGAAGACCGGCCAGAGCGTCATGCCGCCCTTGCCCATGCCGGTGGTCCAGGTCTCGCCGGGCGGGGGAATGGCGGCCATCATCGCTGCGGAGAGAACCGCCAGAATGGTGGCACCTTTGGCTCCTGCGACCGGTTTGAGGTGGAAGGTGGCGGCAAGTTCCTGGATGACGTAGCGCTGGAGGCGCGTGGCGGTGTCGAGGGTGGTCGCGGCGAAGGAGGCGACGAGGACGGCCATGAGGCCGACGGCGACGGGCTTGGGGATTCCGAGGGCGGTGACGAAGTTGCCGGCGCCGTCGACGAAGGCGGAGACGGTCTTGGCAAGGCCGCCGGAGGCGGACCAGGAGGCGTACCTCTGACGCCACGCAATTGGGCCGCTCAGTTGCAGTTGACCCTTCTCATCGCGCTGAAGTTGACCACCTTGGAACTTCAGAGACTCACCGGGACGTAGTTCTCCGAGAGTCCAATCGCGACCGGATGCCCTTTCGTCATCATCAAATAAATCAAAAGGACGGCGTTCCCAATAGATTGGCAAGTCACGCGTGATTTGATTGAAGAACGCCTCAGAATTCATAATCAACCAAGCATGTTCTGACCAATCATTGGCGCCCTCTGCCTGCATCTCTAGTCTTGTTACGTCGATCAAAGGGACTTCATTTTGTAATAACGGGAGAAGACGTGGCGTAGACTGCATCCCTAACCCCGCACAGCACGCCAGAATCACCAGCACCGCCAGAAACCCCTCCGTGAGCATCGAACCATAACCTACAAACTGTGCATCCGGTTCGCTGGCGATCTGCTTGCTGCTCGTGCCGCTGGAGACGAGGCAGTGAAACCCGCTGATGGCGCCACAGGCGATCGTCACGAAGAGGAACGGAAAGATCGGCGGGGCGCCGGCCACATTCCTCTGTATCGCCGGCGCGACGATCGAAGCGCCGCCCTCGGTGAAGAACGTGGCCGCCCCGATGCCGAGCACGATGACGGCGAGGCCGACGACCAGCAGGTAGGCGTTCACATAGTCCCGCGGCTGGAGAAGCAGCCAGACCGGCAGCGTGCTGGCGAAGTAGCAGTAGATGAACAGCGCGACCGTCCACGTGATGACCGGGCTGACGGTGAAGCCGCCGAGCGTGAAGGGCGGAATCTTCAGCGCGAAGCCCGCGTATTCCGATGCCAGGATGATGGCCCCGATCATAACGGCCAGCGAGATCATCGCCGGGCCGGTCGGGTTCATGCCGCGCTTATAGACCAGCCAGCCGATGACCATCGCCAGCGGCATCGCGATCCAGACGGACAGCACGCTTGCCGGATACATGTCGAAAATCAGCGCGATGACCAGGCCGAAGATGGCGAGGACG
>CALLKH010000187.1 GCA_938008425.1 uncultured Planctomycetaceae bacterium
CGGAAGTTCGCCCGGCGCTTTTCGACTTTCCCGATTCGCATCGATACGCCGCCGTCGCCGTGAACATCGCCGAGGGCGCGGGGCCGATCGATCACGAGCAACTGCGAAGCGGCACCGATCCGATTTACCCGTACATCCTCTCGCTCGCCCCGCGATTCGGGGCCGGTGAGACCATCTCCATCTTCCGCTGGGGCCGAGTCGTCAACGCGCTGGTGAGTCTCGCGTCGGTGCTGATCCTGGCGGCGCTGGTTCGGCGACTCATTGGCACGCGTGCCGCTCTCATTGCCGCGCTCATCCTGGCGGTCGATCCGATCCTGCTTTTCTTCAACGCGCTGGTACTGACCGAATCGCTTTACGTCCTGCTTCTACTCAGCGCGTTTCTATTCCTGTCGCTCACGTTCGAGCCCGGTAGCGGCAGGAGCCCGGCCAACGCCCTGCCGAGCGTCACAACCCCGAATCCGACTTCGAAATCAAGAACCCCATCGCCCTTTTCATGGGCGCTGTGCGCGGGTCTCTGCCTCGGTCTCGGCACGCTGACGCGAAGCACAAGCCTCTTCTTCCCCCTGTTGCTCGCGCCCGCGTTCATCCTGGTCGCGAGACAGATGAAGACTCCGAAGCCGGCCGCGCTCGCGCTCGCCATGATCTTTGCCGCCGGCTTCACGCTGACGCCGACGCTTATCCGAAATTACCGCCTCTATGGCCACATCATCCCCGCCCGAATCGGCGGCGGCGCGAGTCTGCTCGAAGCGCTCGGACCGTGGGCCGACGGCGCTCCCGGAATGGACAGAATCCTGTATCCGGCGACGCCAGCCGGTGCGAACGAATTCGAACGCGACGCTATCTACCGGCAGGCCGCACTAGACTGGGCGAAAGAAAACCCGGCGAAGACACTCGACCTCGCATTCGCCAAGCTGGCCAGGACCTGGTCCATCGAAATGAACGCGTCGGGCTACACCAGCCCCATCTATCGCATTGTCTGCTGGCTGACCGTGGCCCCCGAGTTCGCGCTGGCTCTGATCGGCCTCTGGTTGCTGCGAACACGCCGGGCGCTGCTCGCGTTCTTGCTCGCACCGGCCCTCTACTTTACGCTCATCCACATGATCTTCGTCGGCTCCGTTCGCTACCGATTGCCCGCCATGCCGTTCCTGTTCGCCCTCGCCGCGACCGCTGTTGCGGCCTGGTGTTGCCGAGGACGGCCCGATCGGACGACCTGAGGAGGGATCGTGCCTACGCCCCGTCCGTCTCCATTCAGACCGCGACGATCCCGTCTCTGGCAGTTCTTCGAGCGAAGGTCCTTCGTCCGGCACCCGGTCTCGGTCGCCCGTGCGCGAATCGGCATCGCCGTGCTCTCGATGATCGTCGTCGCCATCGGCTTCTACGCGCTCTCGACGCGCGACGCCGCCATTCAGCGTCGCGCCCTGGAGTTCATTACGAAGGCGACACCCGGCGGCGTCGAAGTGCGCATCGGCGGAGCAAAGTTCAAACTGTTCGACGGCATCACGCTGCACAAGGTCGCCATCGCCGTGCCCTACAGCGAACGCCTCGATCCCTCGGCGAAGGACTTCAACCAGCGGATCATCTTCTCCGCCGAATCAGTTCGACTCATCCACAATCCCTGGCTGCTTTTCTTCGGAAAACTTCGCGTCGAAAAGGTGACGGCCGTTCAGCCCACCATCTATCTCCGCCAGAACACCGACAACGGCCTCAAGAACTGGCAGTTGCTGACCGTTGACGAAAAGAAGCGAGAGGAGAAAAAGTCGGTCTTTCGACCGCTCGTCACGCTTCGCACCGCCCGGGCCGTCCTGGAAACCGTCGACGCCAACGGCAAGCGAGACTCGCGAATCGAAAAGCTGGACGCCGACGTTCGGCCGCATCCCCAGGTCGAGACCGGCTATTACATCCAGGTTCGCCGGTACACCGAACCCTTTGAACGCGCCAACGTCTTCTTCGACCCCGGTCAGAAGCTCGTCGCCAATACGCCCTTTGTCGACGCCGAGACCGTGCGGATGCAGCTTCCGCGCGCGGCGCGGGAGCTCTTTGACAAAATCTCGCTCAAGGGCGAGGTGCGCCTCAGCCGCCTGCTCTACGACACCGAGCGGGACCGCGACTTCGAAACCGAGGTCATTCTTCGCAACGTGCGCTGCGACATTCCGCTGCGACTGCTTGAAGACCGCCCGACATCGCAGCCGACCTCAACTCCGACGACGCAGCCGCCCGGTTCGAACGCAGGTGAATCGACCACCACGGCGCCGGGCGAACCGGTCGCGCCGTTCGTCGTCGTGGGCACCACCGAGCAGAGCCTTGTTCGCATGAGCGGCATCACGGGATCGGTCAAGGTGAACGGCGACGACATCCGCTTTGACGCGTCGGGCATGATCAACCGGGCGCCTTCGCGGCTGGTGGGCGGCATCACCATCGCGGATGGCGGTCTGCCCAACTGGGGCGTCAACGTGTCGTTCGATGCCTCGGCGCTGCCGCTGCCCGAGGGCGCCGTGCGCGAGCGCATGCTGGCCAAGGACATCCCGCACGCCCTCCGCGAATTCTTCGAGGACTACAACCCGCACGGTAAGCTGAATGTACACATCGAGTTCAACCGCGACGTCAATTCGCCCGGCAGCCTCAGCACCGTGGGCGCAGTCGAACTCCTGGGAATGCGCGGCAGCACCATCTGGTTTCCATATCCCCTTGAGAATATCCACGGGAGAATTCGGTTCGTTCGCAAGGACATCTTTCTCGAGAACCTCAACGGCCGGCATGGTCCCGGCTATGCAAACATCAATGCGCACATCAACGTCGAGACGCGATACTCCAACGTCGATCTCGACATCCGCGCGACCTCGATTCCCATCGATACCGACCTCTACGACGCACTGCCCGAGCGCTATCAGGTTGTGCTCAACAAGTTCTATCCGCGCGGCCTGGCCAACGTGCACGCCCGGCTCTATCGGCCCGGCGGACCGGGTGATCAGCCGCGGCCGAAGTTCACGCAGCGCATGTCGATCGAGTTGCTCGACGCCACCACACTCATCGAGCCCCATCCTTACCCGCTCAAGAATGTCCGCGGCCAGCTTGAGACCGACGGCGACCGGATCCGCATCATCGGGCTCACCGGCGAATCCGCCGGCGCCGCCATCCAGATCGACGGCTACGCCACCGTTCGCGCCTCGCAGGAGCCCGAGATGGAGCTTCGTCTTGAGGCGAACAATCTTCGCGCCGACAGCGAGTGGGTCGCCGGTCTGCCGGAGAAATTGCGCGGGGAACTATCGCGCCTGAACCCCGAGGGACGGTTCGACATACTCGGAAAGCTCTCACTCGGTTCACAAAAGGACGTCATGGCCTGGGATCTGTCGTGTCGCGTTCGAGATGCGAAGATCACGCACACGGACTTTCCCTATCGCATCGATCAGCTGAACGGCGAGATCAATATCCGGCCCGATCGGCTTGAAATTCTTGAGATGAATGGGCGACATGATGCGGCCCGCATTTCAGGCCGCGGCGTCATCGGCCAGACCGCTGACAGTGCCGGCTCGATCGTGGATCTCAAGTTCGACGCCGACGGCATTCCGCTCGACCAGGAACTGTTCGACGCCCTGCCCGCCAGTCTCAAGGAAATCTGGAAGCTCTTTTCGCCGCGCGGCCATATCCGCGTTCGCACCGGCGTCTATGCCCGAGCCGATGGCGAACATGATCTTCTGGCGCATCGAACCGAGTTGGAGCCGATCGACGCGGAGTTCACCTACGAGGGCTTTCCCCTTCCGCTGACGAACGCCACCGGGCGGATTCTGGTCACTCCCGAATACGTCGACATTCTTTCGCTCAATGCGGTGGCGGGTGGCGCCGACATCTCCCTGAGCGGAAAGATTGAGCTCGCCAGGCCGGGTACGCGCGGCGCGCTCACCGTTCGTGCGAAGAACCTGTCATTTAACCATTCGCTCAGAAGCGCGATGCCCGCCGCCATGAAACGGTTCGTCGAGTCCATTCGCGCGCGGGGCCCTTTCGATCTGGATCTCGCCCCGCTGCGATTCG
>CALLKH010000188.1 GCA_938008425.1 uncultured Planctomycetaceae bacterium
TCCGAGATAAACCGCCGCGAATTTTATTAAGTAAGCGGGAAGTCGGCCCGATCGTGAGGGGGGCGTCGGAGTGGTATGACTGACAGACAAGTTGTGCCGCTCCGGGTCCGAGGAAAACGATCGACCCACAACCCGCTGCCGCGCCTTTCGGGGCGTGGAAAAGCGGTCTTCCCACCAGGCCGTGGCCTCTCCCAAGAGGCCGCGGTTTTTTTATGCGCGTGGGGTTGGCGCGCAAACGCGTTCTTACAGTCGTTTTCTCGTTCCCGCGCTCGTTCCCGTTCGCACCTGAGCGTGCGCCGCACGAACCATTCCACGTGTACCGCACGATTCAGTCAGAGCCGGGCTGTCTCAGCCCGGTGGAGCTGCGGAGCGGAATCCACCGAACGCAATCTCGCGACGGGGCGGAGCGGAGTCATCATCGGTTCACCGCCCCGAGGACGGGGCGGCTCTGAGTGTCATGAATGTGGCATCTTGGCCGCTATTTAACCCGACAGAGGATCGTCTTCATCTTCTGGTCCTCGACTTCCCATTCGAAGTCCTCGAACTGCATTTCGACGACGTACTCGACGAACTCCTCGGCGCTCATGGCCGTCACGACGGTGAACTTGACGGTGCCCTTGGCGCCTTCCTTGTTCACTTCCTCGACGCCCTTCACGTCGGCCAGGGCCTTCTTGATCTGGATCGCCTGCGTCACGCTGGCGACGTTCTGGACCTCGACGATGATGTCGCCGACGCCGCCGGCCGTGCCGCGCGTCCACGCTTCCAGCAGGTCATAGATGCTCTGGTTTGCGACCTTCTCGCCGGTCTTGTTGAGGGTCTGCGTCGCGCCCGCCGGACCGGCCACGCGCGAGCCGCCGCGGATCGACGTGACGGCATTCGAGAAGATGGCGTCGCCGGTTTCGGTCCAGAATGCCTGGATGGTGACATCCGATTCCCACATGTTCAGCGTGCCGGCGGGCGTGCTGGTTTTCTGCGGGCCGCTGGCGCGGGAATCGCCGCGGATGACGATCGCGGCGCCGTAGCTCGTGGCGAGGGCCTTGAGCGTATCGGTGTCGTTCTCGGCCGCCGCGACTTCTGCCTTCTTGCGTTCGATTTCCTTCAGCGCGCCCGGGTTGACGAGCTTGAAGCCCATCTTGAGAAGCCGGCGCTCGAGGTAGGTGCCGGTCTGGCTGCTGACCTGCACGATTTCGCGGCTGCCTTCCGGCCGTTCGAGGTCGTGAATCGCTTCTCGGAAGACGATCATGATCTTCGGTCGGCCAAGCTTCTTGAGCTCGAGGGCGACATCGGCCCAGGTGGCGTCGAGCAGGCTCTTGCTGACCTTGGCCTCGATTTCGACGGTGGTGATGCCCTGCGACTCCGAGCTTCGGAGGACTTTGAAGTCCTTCACGATGCCGGTGGCGCGGGCGAGAATTACATCGTACTCAAGCTGGAAATCGCGCGTCTGCGACTTGCTGGCGATCTCATTCTGGCCGCCGCGCTCGATGGCATGGCGAAGGGCGTCCTTGATGGCGGCATCCTTGTCCAGGCCCTGCCCCTCGACTTTGACGACGACGATATCCTCCGCCATGGCCGGCGCTGAAATGCCCAAGAGCGCCATCGCCGCAAGGGCGACGCCGCTGAATCGCGTAAACAGCATATTTCGCATGTTGAATCTCCCTGTCAGTTGGGTTTGTGGTTTCCCCGAATTACCGTGGTTTTTGATTCTCGGTCCCCGTCCGCGCGGGGTCAAGGCGAAGTTGTCGTCGGGTGGGGCGGGTCATGGATTCCAAGTATCAATCCTCGGCTGTTGGCAACGGTTGACATGACCCGCCGCATCAAAAAGTACAACGGAAATGGACGCTCCGGGCCTTGATCGACCTCCGGACCGTTGAAAGCGGGCCCGGCCGGACCAACGACGCTTCACGACGCGGTGCCGCGGCCGTAGAATGCGGTGCATGAATTCGTACCCATAACGGAGGCTCTTACCCATGCCGTTGGATGAAATTGAGTTGGAGGCCGAGGAGGCCATGGAGAAGGCCGTGACCTTCCTCAAGGCCGAGTATCGCGGCGTCCGGACCGGCCGGGCGTCCACGGGTTTGGTGGATCAGGTCAAGGTGAAGGTGGCGGCGTACGGCGGCGCGCCGATGGAACTCAAGGCGCTGGCGACGATCAGCGCGCCGGATGCCAACATGCTGATCGTGAAGCCGTTCGATCCCACGACGCTCAAGGATATCGAACGTTCGCTTCAGGAGGCCGATCTGGGGATTAATCCGCAGAGCGACGGCAAGGTGGTTCGGCTGCCGATTCCGCCGCTGTCGGGCGAGCGTCGGCAGCAGATCGCCACGCAGGTGAAGAAGCTGGCGGAATCGCAGAAGATCGTGATCCGCAATGCACGGCGCGACGCGATTCAGAAGATCGACGCCGAGAAGAAGGCGGGAGACCTTCCCGAGGACGACGCCAAGAAGGGCCACGACCTGATGGACAAGCTCACCAAGAAGTACGAGGGGATGCTCGAAGAAATGGCGGCGGCCAAGACCAAGGAAGTGACGGAAGTTTGACCGGGGCTGCGTTCGGGAGGGCAATCACGCCGGACCGGAGCCTGAATTCCCATGTTTGGATCAAGACCCCGGGTCGGTTGACTCGGGGTTTTTTCTTGGGTCGTCGCGGAGCTCGCTTGGCTCGTCGAGGATCTCGCTGAACGACGCGTAGGCGCGTCAAACAGCGCCGATCTCAGAATCGGCAATCGGAGCCGCCCCGTCCCCGGGGCGGTGCCTCCGGGCTGAGCCAGCCCGGCTCTGATTGAGGTTGCCGCATACTGCGTACTCATGAGCCTCTGGTGAAACTTGGGAAATCGTGCCGGGCCGCTTGGTCAGGGAGCCCGGCAACGATGTTCTCCATCAAATGTCAGCTCACTTGCTTTTCGACAGCCGCTCGATCATCGCGGCTGCAAACTGGGGCAGGTCGGCCGGGCGGCGGCTGGAGACATGGTGCCGGTCGACCACGACGGTGGCGTCCACCCACTGGGCCCCAGCATTGATCAGGTCGTCCTTGATGCCCGGTGAACTGGTCATGCGCACGCCTTTAACGATGCCGGCCGAGATGTTGATCCACGGTCCGTGGCAGATCGAGGCCACAAGCTTTCCCGCAGCGTCGAACTCGCGCACAAGTCGAAGCACGTTTTCATCACGGCGAAGCAGGTCCGGCATCCAGCCGCCGGGGATGAGCACGCCGTCGAAATCGCCGGACTTCACCTCCGCGATGAGTGCCTCGCTGTCGCAGGGATAACCGTGTTTGCCCTTGTAGGTGTGACGGCTGAGCTGGCCGGCGACGACGCTGACGACGCCGGCATCCTGAAGTCGAAGCCTGGGGTACCAGAGTTCGAGATCTTCGTAATCCTTGCCGACGACGATGAGGATGCGCTTTCCCTTAAGCATGTCAGAATCCTTCGCGTGGTGGAGATGGCGGATTCTTAGACCCCGCCGTCATCCACCCTTAGAATGAAGTCCGGCACTCTAGATCACCACCGCTCTGCGGCCGGAGTGAAAGGACTTGTGATGTCGATTGCCTATCCGAAGCCCCGTGAGACCCTCGAACTTTGCGACGAGGGAGAGTATACCAAAGTCATTTCCGATCGCGACGTCTTTCGCTTCGCAGACGCCTCGGGGGATTACAACCCGCTCCACATTGATGACGCCTATGCGAAGAACACGATCTTCGGCCGGCGGGTCGCCCACGGCATTCTCACGGCCGGCATCATTTCGACGGTTCTCAGCAGCGAAATTCCCGGGCTGGGCACGATTTTCGTCGAGCTCGGCATCCGCTTCCTGAAGCCCGTCTTCATCAACGACACGATCACCGCCCGGGCCATGGTTCAGGAAATCATCAACCCCAAGCGGGTTCGGATGCTGGTCTCGTGCCAGAATCAGCATGGGGAGGATGTGGCGATCGGAAACGCCGTGGTCGTTCCGCCGAAGGAGACGCGGGTGATTCTTCCGCCGGAGAAGAAGGGCTGAATTCGCCGCGAAGTGGCGACGTCAAGACCCGGGCTGAACGGGACAGTCACTACGCCGCCTGTGTCGCGGCGCCGGCATTGGCGTCGTCGTCGGACTTGCCGTCAACCTGACGATACCGCTTCAGCCGGCCGAGGCATGCGTTCGCCAGGAATCGCCAGGGATTCGCCATGAATGGCCAGAGATACGCAGCCTGCGCGAGATCCTTCGCGGCCGAGGCGAGTTCACCCTGTTCCAGGTAGTGCATGCCGGCGCGCTCATAGACCCGGGCGCGCGAACGGCGAAGCAGGCGACCGGAAGTATCGAGGTGAGCGAAGAGCGGCAGATAATCGTTGATCAGTTCCAGCATCGCCCGCCGCATGATTTCGGGATCGCCGAAACTCGCGGGGCCGGCGCGCTGACTGACCAGCGCGTCCTGCAGGATCAGCCCACGGTGCTCGGCCAGTAAATCGAGCGCGATGCGGCGATCCTCCGAGAGCTTGCCATCGGCGAATCCACCAACCGCGTCGAACGCGTCGCGCCGCACCACGAGCGTCGAGCAGAGGCCGGTGAAGATATTCCGGACCAGGAGCGCGCTCCGAAGTTTTCGAGGATCGAGGCTGCCGGTCCATTCATACTTGTAATAGACCGATTCGCGGGCGGACCAGACGTTGGCCGCGGCGATCGTGAAATGTGCTTCGGGATGGCGCTCCAGGGCGGCCATCTGGATTTCCAGCTTCTCCGGGTCCCAGACATCATCCGCGTCGAGAAATGCCAGCCAGCAGCCGCTCGCGGCCGCGGCCCCCGTGTTTCGCGCCGTTGACGCGCCGGCGTTGCTCTGCCGGATGTAAGTGATGGCATCGCCGAACTGTCGGCAGACGGATTCGGTGTCATCGCTGCTGCCATCGTCGACCACGATGATCTCGTCGGCCGGCCGGGTTTGCTCAAGCACCGACGACAGCGCGTCAACCAGCACGTCCGCCGAGTTGTACGTCGGGATGATGACCGACACGGTGTCGCGCGGCGTCGAATTGTCGCTGAGGCTGTCGGACATGAATCGAGACATTCCCCTGTCGCCGCGACGGCGGCGTTTCAGTTTTCATCGGCAGGAAGGGGGGAATAATCTGAAAACAGAGCGACCCGCTCTTGCGGAGATCCTTCTCCACTCGAGCGGGCCGCCATTTCATACAGTTGGACGCCTCGCCACTGACGACGACGCCTTTGGGTCGTTGTTAGAGGGGCGAGCATACCATCGAAAAAGGCGAATTCAACGGCAACCTGATGCGATTTGAGAATTCACAAGCGGGGTCTGTGAAATGCGCACTCCGGCCGTTTTCTGAGGGCTTTTCTGCGATCGGCCCCTGTCCGAAGCGCCGAGTTCGAGGAGATTCCTGATCTCGTCCGCCGCTTCACACCTCTGTGCCGGCATCCGGGCTGATTACGGTGCTGAGGTATTCGATAAAGTCGCTCTTGGTCAGCACGCCGACCGGTCGACCGGCATCGGTGACGATGATCGCCGACGCGCCGAGTGAAAGCGCCTTGAAGCCCTTGTCGATTTCGGTGATGCGGTCCATCTTCGGGAACGGCGATCCCATCACGTCGCCGACCTGCTTCTGGGCGATGTCCACATGGTCGAAGACGAGCTGCATGGCGGTGACTTCCTGGATCGAGCCGACCATGTTGCCTTCATCGTCGGAGACCGGAACCTGCGAGATGCCGTTCTTGCGCATCATGTCGATGGCTTTGCGCACGGTGTCCTTCCGGCTGACGGTGAGCAGCGCCTCCACGCCTCCTTTGGATTCGAGCACGTCGCCGAGCGACATGCCGCGTCCCGGAATGTCGAGGAAGCCGTACTGCTGCATCCATTCGTCGTTGTAGATCTTGCTGAGGTAGCCCCGGCCGGTGTCGGGAAGCAGCACGACCACGAGCTTGCCGGCCGGAAGATCGGCGGCGGCGCGAAGTGCCGCACAGACGGCAGTGCCGCAGGAGCCGCCGACGAGGAGGCCCTCTTCGCGGGCGAGCCGGCGGGTCATTGAGAATGAATCCTTGTCGCTCACACTCAGAACCTGGTCGACGATCTTCAGGTCGACGGTGCGGGGAACGAAGTCTTCGCCGATGCCCTCGACCTTGTACGACTTCGGCATGCTGCCGGGCGTGTAGATCGAGCCCTCCGGGTCCGCGCCGATGATCTTGATGTTCGGGTTTTTCTCCTTCAGATACTTCG
>CALLKH010000189.1 GCA_938008425.1 uncultured Planctomycetaceae bacterium
GCTCGACATGCTCTTCGCGAACGGCAACGGAAACGGCGATTCGGAACATCTCAAGATCAAGGTGCCGGCGGCGCTGATCGTTCGAGATTCCACGGCGCCGCCTCCCGCGCTCAAGCCCCGTGCCCGCAAGTCTCGCGTGGGTTAAGGCGCTCTTCAATTCATTCAGGAAAATCGGCCGGATGCCGGGGATGATTTGATCGGACCTGCCCGCGCCCGAATCTCAGACCCGCGCGGCGGCTCTTTGAAGCGAACGGCCCACCGACAGGCCGACGTTGTCGAAGATCAGCCCGGCGTTGACGTTTCTGCCAATCTGATATTCAGCGGAATTGACCGCCTTGATGGCGGATCGAATGCGCTCCGCATTCGAGGTGGACGCGAGCGAGCGTGTCGTTGAATCGCCGGGCAGAGCAACGGCCTCCGCACCGGCCGCAAGCCGCATGACATCGCGCAGAATCGCGGAGGTCACCGAGAGTACGATGGTCTGTCCGAGTCGACTGAGATTCGTGTCGGCGGTGTCGTCATCGTCACCTTCATCCTTGCCCGCACCGCTTCGAAGCCGCACAGCCAGCTTCTTCGCCATATCCTGAAGCAGGTTTCCGAACGAAAGCGGGTCCGCGCCGGCCCGGCTGAGCCCCTCGAGCAGAGCCGGCGCCGACTCGTGGAGGCCAAGCTGAAGGTACTGGATCGCCCGCCCCGCGCTGCCCTGGGCGAGCTCCGAAAGAAATCGAGCGGCGGCCGGCGTGGCACCGTGATCGCGAACGAGTTTGTCCTGAATGAAGTCTGCCGGAAGCAGGTTGAAGCCAATCTGCTGGCAGCGCGATCGCGTTGTGTCGAGCAGGCTGTCGGCCGATGGTGTAAGCAGAATCAGGTAGCTGTGTTCCGGCGGCTCCTCCAGCGTCTTGAGAATCGCATTCTGTGAATAGGGATTGAGCCGATCGGCCTCGGTGATGACGTAGACTTTCGCCCGATCGCGGCTCGGCCGCATGCCGATCTTGTCGATCAGAAAATACCGGATGACCTCGATGCTGAGCTCGACGGCCTTTCGCTTTTGAACGCCCGAATCCGGATGGACCTTGTTGAGCGTGCGATAGATACGATGAAAATCCGGGTGATTGCCCGCCTGCATGAGTTCGCAATCGACGCACTTGCCGCAGGCGTCGCGCCATTCACGGCCGGTCGAGGCTTTCTTCGTGGTCGGCGACGAACAGAGCAGCACCGCCGCCAGCCGGGCGGCGGTCAGCTCCTTCCCGATGCCTTCGGGACCGCTGAAGATGTAGGCGTGGGGCATTCTGCCGGCGGACATGGCCCGCTGCAACCGGTCGAGCGGCTGATCCTGATGTTGAACGTCAGAGAGCTGCATGGGCCAGCGCCTCCAGAATTCGGGCGTGGACCTCGTCCACCGTGCCCTCGCCGTCCACGATGGCGACAGGGGCCGGATAGAGCTTCGGCAATTCGAGGAAAAGTTCGCGGACGCGCTGATGAAACTCGATCGGCCGCGATTCCATCGCATCGGTGTGCACGTCGTGGAAGAGCATGGTCTGCCCCTCGGCGCCGGCGCTCTTGCGCTGCGCCGGCGACTTGCGATTCGTGCGCTTGAACGCCTCCTTCGGCGGCATGTCGAGCACCATCGTCAGGTGCGGCCACACGTCGCCGATGGCAAATTTCGCGAGATCGATGACGCTCTTCGGGTCGTAGCCGGCGGCCCCCTGGTAGGCGCAGGTGGCGGAGACGTAGCGGTCGCCGAGGACCGTCACGCCGTCCTTGAGTGCCGGATTGATGACATCACGAACCAGCTGGGCGCGGGACGCCATGAAGAGCAGCGTCTCGCAGCGGACGTCCATCTCTGAAAGGTCGTAGTCGAGCAGAACGTGGCGGATGCGGTCGCCAATCTTGGTCCCGCCGGGATCGCGCGTGCGGATGAACTCGATGCCGACGGAATCCAGCCCTTCCTGCAGGCGCTCCAGCTGCGCGCCCTTGCCGGCGCCGTCGATGCCGTCGAGGACGATGAATTTGCCCCGCAGCCTTTCAAACGTGTCTTTTCCGGACAAGATGCTAACGTCCCCGTCGTTCGCTGATGGCCTCGTAAACGTCGGCGGCATTGTAGCTCGACCGAACGAACGGTCCAGACGCCACCGCTCTGAATCCCATCGCGCGCGCCTCGTCGGCGATGTCGTCAAACTCCGCCGGCGGATAATACCGAGCGACCGGCGCGTGTTTTTCGGAAGGACGCAGATACTGGCCGACGGTGAGAATGTCCACGCCGACCGATCGCAGATCGAGCATGGTCTGATGCAACTCGGCGCGCGTTTCGCCGAGCCCGACCATCAGGCCGCTCTTTGTGAAAACCTCGGGCAGGAGCAATTTCACCTTGCGAAGCACATCGAGCGTTCGATGATATCGCGCGGCGGGGCGGATGGCGGGCGACAGGCGCTCCACCGTCTCCTGGTTGTGATTATAAATGTCGGGCCGCGCATCGCAGACCAGGCTCAGCAGTTCGTCGCGGGCATGAAAATCAGCCGGCAGAATCTCAATGGCGCAGTCGGGCGACAGCGCCCGCACCTGTCTGATGCACTCAGCGAAATGGCCCGCGCCCTCGTCAGGCAGGTCGTCCCGCGCGACGGCGGTGATCACCACGTGGCGAAGGCCCAGTTCCGCGACCGCCTGCGCCAGCCGCCGCGGTTCATCGGCCTCCGGCGGCTTCGGCCGCGCCGTCTCGACGGCACAGAAGTGACAGCGCCGCGTGCACAGGTCGCCGAGGATCATGAATGTCGCATGCTTGTGGGACCAGCATTCCGAGAGATTCGGGCACCGGGCCTCTTCGCAGACCGTCGCCACGCCGCTTCGAGCGACGATCTCGCGCGTCTGTAAAAGCACGTCGCCCATGGGCAGGGGGCGCTTGAGCCAGGGCGGCAATCGCCGACCCGCCGGTTCCAGAGCGTCAAGAACGGGTAGTTGCATCTATAATTCCACAAACAGCGCCCGAGGGCGTTCGCCATACGATCGAATCCTGAAGAGATTATAGCCGGTTTACCGTATGGCGCGAATCGCTTAGCCTATCCGGAACGAGGATGGGAAAACGCCTCGGAAGTGTTGGGAGACGAAGCCATGTTCAACCTCCAACGCGTGCTTTTTCCGACTGATTTCTCCGAATTGTCGCTCCAGGCGATGAAGTACGCCCGGAATTTTGCGGAGACCTTCAAGGCCGAACTGCATGTCATCAACGTCGTCGACGAGGCGGCGCTGTACTGGACGGCCGTCGCACCGAACTCGGTCCCGATCGGGCCCTCGATCGATGAACTCACCGATATCGCCGAGAACGAAATGCAGAAGTTCGTGCAGGCGCATCTGGCCGATCTGAAGGCCCCCATGGTTACCGAGGTTCTCACCGGCCGGCCGTTCATGGAGATCATCAAGTACGCCCGCGATCACGCCATTGAGCTGATCGTCATCGGCACCCACGGTCGCAGCGGTCTGCATCATGTGCTGCTCGGCTCGGTCGCCGAGAAGATCGTTCGCAAGGCGCCGTGCCCCGTGTTGACGATCCGCCACCCCGAACACGAATTTGTCATGCCCTGAGCGCGTCCCAGGATTTCGCCGAATCGTCTGATGAAAGTCCTTGCAACGTCTAATCAGTCTGATCCGTGCGTCGGGATGCGAAATCCTTCACCGAATGGGCGGCGATGGTTTGGTTGCCTGACCCTCATACTCGCGGCGTTGTTCGTTTGGGGTTGTCGTCCGCGTGACGCGGCGCCGCCGCCGACTTCCGGCCCGTCGCAGGAATTTGGAACCGCGTCGTCGCTCCGGCCGCCTCCGGGTCCGGGACGATTTGAGACGGAATGGGATCGATCCAATTTCGATCACGGACTTTGGGATCGGGCGCTTCAGGCCCACGTCGATGATCGCGGGCGGGTGGCCTACGAGGCGATGAAGCGCAATGCCGCATTCGAGCAGTACCTTTTCCGGCTCTCGCGCACGGACGCCGACGGCCTCGCCACCGACGCCGAACGGCTCGCATTCTGGATCAATGCTTACAACGCACTGACGATTCAGGGAGTCCTTGATACGCTCCCGGACTCGCCCGAGTCATGGCCGGACTATCGCATCAGCGAAGTTCGGATCGGCGATCGGACGCTCTGGAAGGGCGTTCGGTTTCGCGTCGGCGGGGGAGAATTCACCCTGGACGAGATCGAACACGAGATATTGCGGAAGCGCGACGGCCTGCGTGATCCGCGGATTCACGTCGCTCTGGTCTGTGCCGCGCGGGGCTGTCCGCCGCTCTGGAACCGCGCGTTCACGGCCGCGGCGATCGATCAACAGTTGACCGCCGCCATGCGACGGTTTGTCGCCGATCGCAATCAGATGGCGGTTGACGTGAGCGACCGCGTGATTCGAATCAGCCGGATCTTCGACTGGTACGGCGCGGATTTCACGAACCCCGCCTTCATGCCGCACGCGGAGTCGATCCCGCATTTTCTGGCAAACTACTGTGAAGAAGCCGCGATCGCCGAGTCGCTCAGAAAGGGCGATTGGCGGCTCGAGTTTAATGAGTACGATTGGCGTCTCAATATACAGGGGTAGAACCGGGCAGGTGAACGACCCCGTTCCCATTTGGCGGAGCTGATACGCGAACCATGCAAACATTCCAATCGGCGATTTCCATTCTTCTCATCGTCGTGATCTACATCCCCGCGGCCACATTCGTCGTGATCTACGGTCTGCACGCCTACGCGATGGTGCGTCTCTTCGCACGCCGCCAGCGCGATAAACGCAGCGAACAGGCGAGTCGAATTGCCTGGTACGCCCACGAACGCCCGGCCGACGCGTGGCCGATTGTGACGACGCAGATTCCGCTCTACAACGAGGCGGCGGTGGCGACGCGGATCATCGAAGCCGTGGCGGCGCTGGACTATCCGCCGGGACGGCATGAGATCCAGGTGCTCGACGACAGCACCGACGAGACGCGCGACCTGGTGGACGCGGCGGTGGCCGATGCGCGATCGCGCGGCATCGACGCCAAGGTTGTTCGACGGCCCACGCGCGAGGGTTACAAGGCCGGCGCACTCGCCTGCGGAATGACACAGGCACGCGGCGAAGTCATCGCCATTTTTGACGCCGATTTCGTTCCCCCGCGCGAGTTCTTGACGCGTCTTGTCCCGCTGCTGATGGATGAGCCGAAGAATGCCTGCGTGCAGAGCCGATGGTCGCATCTCAATGAGGATGCCTCGTGGTTGACACGCGCCCAGGCCGTCGGCATTGACGGCCACTTCGTCGTCGAGCAATCCGCCCGAAGCTGGAACGGCCTGCTCATGAACTTCAACGGCACCGCCGGCATCTGGCGGCGCGCCGCCATCGAGGATCCCAATGTCGGCGGCTGGACGGCCGACACGCTGACCGAGGACCTTGACCTTTCATATCGCTCACAGCTCGCGGGCTGGAGCGTGGAATACTGCGTCGACGTCGCCTGCCCGGCCGAGCTGCCGCCGGACATGCCGGCGTTGAAGGCCCAGCAGTTTCGATGGGCGAAGGGGTCGTTCCAGGTCGCCCGCAAGCTGCTGCCGCGCATCTTTCGAAGCCGACTCGCCTTCAGGCAGAAGGCCGAGGCGTTTCTGCATCTGACCGGTTACGGCACGAGCCTCGCGATGTTTCTGCTGGGTGTCATCGGCCTGCCCCTTGCGACCGTAACGGCGTTCTGGGCCCCGTTCGGATGGGGAATGGTCATCGGCCTGCTCATGTGGGCGGCGCTGTTCGGCCCGCCGTTTCTTCATGCCTATTCGCGATGGGCGATCCGTTCGCCTTATCGCTTCTCGACGGGCTTTCGGCTGATGCTGCTCGGCATCGGCATGTGTATGCACATCACGAGGGCCTGCTACGAGGGCCTGACCACGCGCGGCGGAGAGTTTGTTCGAACGCCGAAAACAGGCGATAAGGCAGCCTCGAGCGCCGGCGTGCGCCGACGTTACGCGGCCGCAGGTTCGCGACTCTGGATGGTTGAACTCGCCGCGTCGCTCTATTGCGCCGGGTTTTTCGCGTATTACGTTCGCTCCAGCGCGTCGGGGGTGGGTGCGTTTACCCTGATCTTTGCCCTCGGATTCGCAGTGGTCGGCTGGATGTCCTCACCGTGGACGGCGCCGAAAACGGTTGCGCCGGCCGTCGGAACCGAACGGGTTCACGCCGCTGTGGCGAACCGCGGATCGCTGATGCATGAATGAGCCCGCACCGAGTCGTGTTCGCCTCTTTCGCCTCACTCAGATTCTCGGTTGGGTGTTGCTCGGCGTGATGGCGATCGGCGGCGGGCTGCTGGGCGAGGTCTGCGGCGGCGAATTCGATCCGGACGCGGCGCATCGCATTCGACTCTGGCAGGCCTGCTACGCGGTCGGCTTCATCGGCTTTGTCGCGCTGCTGTGGTCCTTCAGTCGACGGCCGCCGCGCCCGGCGATCATCATTCTCGGCGCCATCGCGCTACGTATTCCTCTGCTCTTCGCGCCGCCCAACACCGATTGCAACCGGTACATCTGGGAAGGGCGGGTGCAGAACCTCGGTTTCAGCCCCTACCTCGTCGCACCGGACGCCGACGAACTAAAGCCGCATCGCGACGTCATCTACGATTGCATCAATCACAAAGAGTACACGACGATCTATCCGCCGCTGTCGCTGCTGTTCTTTCGCCTGCTGGCGGCGATCGACTACAGCATCAAATCGCCGCAGATCGCCCACGGCCTTCTCGACATGCTGATCGTCATCGCCCTCGTCGGTCTCGTGAAGACGCTGAATCGTCCAATCTGGCAGGCGGGCATCTACGCGTTCTGCCCGATGGTTCTCGCGTCATTCGCCCATGCGGGGCACAACGATTCGCTGATGATCCTGCCGCTTATCGGCTTCATCGCCGCGGCCTTGAAGCAACGCTGGAAGCTGGCGGGGTTTCTGCTCGGGCTGGCCGTGCTCGCGAAGACCACGTCGGTCATTCTCTTCGCGCTTCTGCTGCGACGAAGCTGGCGGGCGATCGCGGTCGGACTGTTGACGATTCTCGCGGGCTATGCGTTGTTCTGGGATTCTGGCAGAGGCCTGCTTCACACGCTGATTCGATTTCCATCCGAAAGCCCGTTCAACAATCCGTTCGACGCGCTGCGCGTCTGGATTCGCCAGGTCGGCGGGCCCGCGATGTATCTGAGCCAGCGAAACATTCTCGCGGCGGTGGTTCTGTCGGCGATCGCGCTCTATCACGCATGGCGACCGGCGGATCTCGTGCGCGACGCACGCCGTCTACTCGCCATCACAGTGCTCTTCCTGCCGATCATCCATTTCTGGTACCTCACGTGGCCGCTCGCGCTGATCGCGCTGTGCCCGCGCGGATACTGGTCGTGGCTCGTGCTCGCGGGAACGATGGCGCTCTACTGGCATGCGGACTGGGCGGCCACGGTGGGGCAGCCGTGGAAACTCCCGCTCTGGGCGGTGATGGCGATCTGGATTCCGTTCTGGGTGGCGTGGGGAATGGAGCGGCGACTCAGGCCTGGGCCGCCTTCTCAGTCAGCACGGTGACTTCGTTGTTGAGCACCTGGGCAAAGCCGCCCTGGACGTTGAAGCGCCGCTGGATGCCGTCGGAGCCGTCGATGCGAAGCGTGCCCTCGCCGAGCTGGCAGAGCAACGGAGCGCGGTTAAACAGGATGCCGATGAGACCGTCGTGGGCCGGAATGACGACCGACGTAGCCGTGGTATCGACGACCTGCGCCTCGGGAGTGATGACCGAACATTTGATGTCTTTAGCCATATTGAACACGTTTTTAGTGACTTTTCGGATTTCGGTCAAGGGAAGGGGCGGGGGTCTCCGATCCGATCGTTCGGCTTGACAGGCCGGTCTCAGAACGGTTAGGAAACAGGGCCTTTTCCCGCGCCGAATCGGTTCGCGGGCAGGCAGGAGGCGGGGCCCGGATGAGATATCGGTCCTGGAATTCGACATGCTGAAACTCATCTGTGTCTGCGGGGCCCGGCCCAACTTCATGAAGATTGCGCCCCTCATGGAGGCCTTCGCCCAATCCGGAAAAATCCAGACGCTCCTGGTCCACACCGGCCAGCACTACGACGAGCGAATGAGCAAGCTCTTCTTTCACGACCTCGGCATCCCCGAGCCGGATGTGAATCTGGAGGTCGGGTCGGCCAGCCACGCCGTGCAGACCGCCGAGATCATGAAATCATTCGAGCCGGTCGTGGAGCAGTTCCAGCCCGACTGGGTGGTGGTGGTCGGCGATGTGAACAGCACGATCGCCTGCGCGCTGGTGGCAGTGAAGCTGGGGGTGAAAGTCGCCCACGTCGAGGCGGGTCTGCGCAGCTATGACCGGGCGATGCCGGAGGAGATCAACCGGTTGCTCACCGATGCGATCAGCGATCTGCTGCTCGTCAGCGATCCGAGCGGCCTGGAGTCGCTGAAGCGGGAGGGCGTGGCGGATGAGAAGGTGATCTACGTCGGCAACGTGATGATCGACACACTCATGAAGCATCGCGAGCGCGCGAACCAGTCGAAGGTGCTCGACGCGCTCGGCCTCACGCCGAAGAAGTACGCCGTCATCACGCTGCACCGGCCGAGCAATGTCGATCAGCGCGAAACCCTCTCCGCCATTCTCGACGCCTTCGAGGAGATCGGACGGGAGATTCCGCTCGTCTTCCCGATGCACCCCCGCACGCGAAAGAACATCACGACACTGGGACTCGGCGACCGGCTCGCGCAGATTACCGCGCTGAAAACGCCGGAGCCGCTCGGCTACCTGGACTTCCTCAAACTGATGGCGGACTGCTCGTTTGTGCTCACCGATTCCGGCGGCATTCAGGAGGAGACGACGATCCTCAAGGTGCCGTGCCTGACGCTTCGCGAGAACACCGAGCGCCCGGCGACGATCACCGAAGGCACCAACCGGCTTGTCAAGCCGACGCAGGCGTCGATCGTTGGCGCCTATCGCGATCTGAAGAAGAACCCGATCGACACGAATCGCTCGCCCAAGTACTGGGACGGCCGCGCGGCGCAGCGCATCGCCGAGGTCTTTGAGAAACTTGCCTGATTGATCGGTTCACAGCAATCCGTCCAGCGATTCGAAATAACGCGATTCGCAAATTCGCGAGGGTCACGCCGTAGCACACGTCACGGATTGTGTCCGCACCGTTGGATCGGCGGCACCAGAGATCATCGCGGATTGCCCAAATCGACTCAATCGAGGGACTGGTGTGCGATTCTTCCTTGCCCCGTTGGGGCAAAGGTGCCAAGAATCCGGTGAACTATTGAACGAGTCCCGGCTGCCGACATCCGGCGAATGTCACCCATTCGGCTCCGGCAGGCGCTCGTAATCTTCGGGTGTGTTCACGTCGATCGGCATCGGCGCCGACGTGATCGGCAGTTCGCGCACTTCGTCGGGATGCATGCGGGCGAGTTCATTCAAACCCCGATCCCGCGGCCAGATTTCGATTTCGCGCAGGAGTCCGAAGCGAAACACCGCCGGGTGGCCGCGGCGGCCGCCGTAGCCGGCGATCAGGATTCCCGGCGGGTGCCGCGGCAGGCGAAACGCCTCGGCGCAGGTAGTGATGACGCCGGCGCGGATTTCGGGCTGATCGCCCGGCAGGATCAGGACCCCTTCGTCGTCGCCCGGCTTGTACTCGTCGATCAACCGCCGCAGGCCCAGCCGGATCGAATCGATCATCGCCGAGTCCGCATCCGCATTGATCTCGATGAGCAGATCTTCCTCGGGGTTCTCTTCGTAACGCCGGGCGACGGTGGTATTGGTGACGAGCACGAGGGCGTCGACGGGTGACTCAAGAACGGCATCGACGACGGCGTCCAGCAGCGTTCCTTCGCCGTAGGGCAGGAGCTGCTTGGGCCGGCCCATGCGCTTGCTCCGGCCGGCGGCGGGGATGATGGCGAAGACGCGGCGGGACGACATGAAAAGGTCTCGCGAAAGGCGACAGTTACCTGCGCTGCGAAGAAATCACTGCGTCATCATCGCTGCGGCGCGGGTTCTTCGATCAGTCCAGGCCTGTGGCACTGGCCAGAATCTTGTGGCATTGGCCAGAATCCTGTGGCACTGGCCGTAGTCCTGTGGCATTGGCCATAATCTTGTGGCACAGGTTTCCAACCTGTGATCCGTGGCCCCGGTTTCCAACCGGGGCACAAAATCAGGCACCAAGAGCCATGGGCGCAAGCACACCTAGACTGCATTCTCTACCACCCTCGGCCCCTCCACGCGCGTCGGCTTGTTCGCCCGGCGAACCTGGATCAGCTGCGCCAAGATGCTCACCGCGATCTCGGGCACGGTCACCGAACCGATCGGCAGCCCGATCGGCGCGTGAACGCGCTCCAGCTTCGCCGGGTCCACCCCCAGCGCCGCCAGGTCGTCAAAGATCAGCTTTACCTTCCGACGGCTGCCGATCATGCCGATGTACCGCGCCGGCGACTCGATCACCGCGTGCAGCGCCTTCTCGTCGTTTGCATGGCCGCGCGTGACGATCACCACGAACGAATTCACATCGATCGGCGTCGCCCGAAGCGTGAGCGCGATATCTCCAACCGCGGCGCGGATCGGCGGCGGAAGCCGGTTCGGGCCCATCATGTCGGCCCGGTCGTCGATCACCGTCGTATCGAAATCGAGCTGCACCGCCAGCCGGGCGAGTTCAGCCCCGACGTGCCCCGCGCCCGCGATGATCAGCTTCGCGGGCGGCTCGATGTGCAAATCATACTGTTGCAGCGCGTTCTCATTCGTCACGCGAATCGGCAGGCACGCGTTCTGGCCTTGCTCCAGCGCCGCCGCCGCGTCGAGAAACGGCGCCGCCTTCGCGCCGGTGTCCACCGTCGTCACGGCGATCTTCATGTTGCCGCCGCAGATGAGGCCGTCGTCCCAGCCGTAGTCGTGGTCGAGTTGAAACGCGAGCAGGGTGGATTCGCCGCGTTGGAGAATCTCGAAGGCCCGCTTGCGAACCTCGGCCTCGACGCACCCGCCGCCGAGAGTGCCTTCGCTGGTCATGTTCTCGTGGAGCAGCAGCGACGCGCCGGCCGCCTGGGGCGTGGAGCCGTAGGAGCCGACGACGGTGCAGAAGGCGACGCGCCGGCCCTGCTCGACCTGCCGGGCGAGGGAGCGAAAGAGCTGTGCAAAGGGGTTGATCATGACCTGTTCAATTATACGGGCTGCGGGGCCTGTGGGTGAATGAAACGCAGTCCGCTCGATCGCCGGCCGGCCCAGGGTTTGCCGGCGTCAAGCTCGCATCCTTGATGAAACCTGCGAAACGCCATTTCCACCGCTTGCCGCTGCGCGCTTCCGGCGGCGGGGTGCTATGATCGGGTAGGGCCGGGTGAGCGTCACGCGCGGCCGGGAGGATTCGGGCGGTTCGATGGCGTGTACCTGCGCGGTCGAACCGGAATTCACGGGCTGACAGTGCATGTGGCTTTCGCGCCATGAACCGCGGTGTCTGGACTGCGCCTATTCGCTGAAGGGGCTCGAATCGATGCGCTGCCCCGAATGCGGGCGGGGGTTTGATCCGGCCGACGCCGCCACTTATTCGGCCCAGACGCTCGACAGCCGGCGCTTGCTCGTCCGTGCGATTCTCGGCTTCGCACTGTGCCTCATGATGGTGCTCGGGCTTCTGGTGGGTTTCGACGGCTCCGACTTGCTGGGTGATCAGTCGGGAACGATGGTCGGTGTCTTTCTGAGTCTGCTGTCCGTCGTATGGGTGATCGGGCCGATCGTCGGCTGGGTCATCTGCATGGATGTCGTCGTGGCAGGCTGGAACGTGATCGGCCGGAGGCGGGCGAGCGCGACGAATCGCGGCGAGCTGTGGATTGGGTTTCTGCTTTCTGTGCTGCCGGCGAGTGTGCCGTACATTCTGGTGGCGTCTGCGATGGTGGCCATCCTGCTGCGAGTAGGAGTCGGCATTTGAGCGGGCACGAATTGGAAACGACTCACGGCGACATCCGCTGCATCCAATGCGAGTATTCGCTTTTCGGGCTTGAAACCCATCGCTGCCCCGAGTGCGGACGGCCGTTTGATCCGGCGGACGCAAAGACCTTCCATTTCGAGGTGCTCGACGGCCGGCAATACCTCCGCTGGTGCGGCTGGTCACTCGCCGGAATTCTGCTCCCGCTGGTTCTGCTCTGCCTGGGGCGACTCTTCGACACCTTTATGACGAGCACTGGTCATTGGATGCCGAAGGCTTGTTTCGCCGTTGCCCTCCTTGTGGGAGGCCCATATGCGTTTGGCGCATGGGTGTCTTCGTTCGGCCTCGCCTCGATGGGCCGCCAGGCCCTGATACGTCGACGCTGCCCGGTTCAACATCGGAATTTCGCTTGGGCCGGTTTCGTTGTCACTTGGTTGATCGCCTTTGCACCGCTCGCCCTGCTGACGGCCAGCCGGGCGATTCTGCTATGGTGATCTGAAGAGCCTGTTTGAATTCAAAATGCTCGGATAGTTCCTGATGGGTCGAACGGCATTCTCAACTCCGGACTATCGCTGCCTGACCTGCGGCTACCCGCTCAACAGTCTCAGTTCCAATCGCTGCCCGGAGTGCGGCTGCGAATTCAACCCCGAGGATCCGAGTACTTATGTCTATTGCGTGCTGGACGGACGCAGGCTTGCGATGCTCGCACTGAAGTCGTGGTTTGCGCTGTTCTTCCCGATCGCGTTCAATCTCATGCTGGTGGCCGTTGGTGATTTGGGTTTGAGCAAATTCCCAATCGTGGACGATGGCCTGTTTGGTCTCGCGCTGATGGTCTGGGTTGCTGGACCCATGTACGGTTGGAATGAGGCCCGCGTGACGATGGAGGAAATCTACGAGGCCCGGCGCGGCGGCGCGACGCGGCTGAAGCATCCCGCCGTGGCAAGGTTCGCCATTGTGTTTCTCTGGCTGCTCAGCGCGATTCCGCTGATCATTGTCGTCGGTTCGCTGGTTGTCATCGCAGGGCGCGTGGCATTTCGGATGATGTTCCGTTAGGTCTGATGCCGGCCGTGATCACTTCCCCGTCATCGCCCGCGCCGCGGGGCTGTCCTTCATCGGCAGCGTAAACCGCCGGATCTTGTCGAAAGAATACAGCGCGCCCGCCACCGCCGGCGCAGTCGGCACCAGGCCGATCTCGCCGACGCCGCGCGCGCCATAGGGGGTGTCCGGATCGGCCGTTTCCACGATGATCGATTCGATCTCCGGCATCTGGTGCGCCCGCAGGACGCCGTTTTTCTTGACGTCGTCCGTCACGATGTGGCCGTTCTCGACGACGAACGCCTCGGTGAGGGCGTAGCCGAGGCCCATGTGAATGCTGCCCTCGATCTGGCCCTCAAGAAGTGTCGGATTGATGGCACGGCCGACGTCGTGCGCCGCGACCACCTTGGTGACGCGACCGGTCTCGTCGAGAATCACCACCTGCGTCGCGAAGCCGTAGGTGAGGTGCGTGATCGGGTTTTCCACCGGCGCGCCGAACTTGTCCGTCTTGTAGCAGGTCCATTCGCCGTGATACGTCTTGCCCGCCAGGGGCGCGAGCGCCCGATAGGCGGCATCGAGCACGCCGTTGCCCGTGCCCGCGGTCGGCCGCACCCAGCCCGCGGCCTTCAAGTCTTCGTTGAGTTTCTTCGCCGCCTCGATGACGCCATAGGTTCCCAGCACCGTGCCGCGGCTGCCGGTCGTCTGGCCGCAGTCGAGCAAGTCCCGCGTGTCGGCCGTCGCCGTGAAGATCGACGCGGGAAGCCCCGTCTCTTCGACGGCCGTCTGGATCAATACCGTAAACAGTCCCTGGCCCATCTCGGTGAAGCCGGAGCGGATCGTGATACGGCCGTCGGCCTCGACGGTGAGCGACGCCTTGCCGGATTCGGGCAGGCCGTTGCCGATGCCGACGTTCTTGATGCCGCAGGCGATGCCCGCGAACTTCGCGCCGCGATAGATTTCCTTGACGGATTCCAGCGTTTCACGAAGGCCGAAGGGCTTAGTCAGGAGCTGGCCCGTGCAGAATCGGTCGCCGGGTTCGAGGATGTTGCGCGAGCGAATCTCCCAGCCGTCGATGCCGACCTTTTCGGCGATCATGTCGAGCGCGCCTTCGACGGCGAACGCGGCCTGGTTGGCGCCGAAGCCGCGCATGGCGCCGCAGGGCGGGTTGTTCGTGTAGACCGCCAGCGCCTCGATGTCGATCGCGGGAATACGATAGGGGCCCGCGGCGTGGCCCGCGGCGCGTTCGAGCACCTTCATGCCGACGCTGGCGTACGCGCCCTTGTCACCGACGATGCGGGCGTGCAGTGCCGTCAGCTTGCCATCGGCGTCGGCCGCGACCTTGAGCTTGATGCGAACCGGATGCCGCTTCGGGTGAAGCCGGATGCTCTCCTTGCGCGTGATCGTCGTCTTGACCGGCCGTCGCGTGAGAAAGGCGAGCAGGGCGGTCTGCGCCTGGATCGACATGTCCTCCTTGCCGCCGAACGCGCCGCCGTTGGAAACCAGCTCCGCCTGCATTCGCTCGATCGGCCAGCCGAGAACGGAGCAGCACTGGCGGCGGTCGTCGTAGACGCCCTGGCCCTGCGAGAGGAGGTGAATGCCGAGATCGTTTTCCGGCGTGGACTCATCGGCCGGCGCGCGATTCCCGTCGGCGTACGCCTGCCAGGATTCGGCATGGCCTTTCGAGAGAACCGTCGGTATGGCGATCGAGGCCTCGGGTTCGAGGAACATGTGTTCGATGGCCTGCGTCTGCCAGGTGCCTTCGACGACGTGTGCCGCAGACTTGAACGCCGCCGGGACATCGCCGCGCACGAGCGCCGAGCGCGAAAGCAGGTTGCCCTTCGGGTGAATCTTCGGTGCGTCCGGTTTGAGACCGTCATCCGGCGTGCAGACCGGCTCTCGGACGTCGTATTCGATTTCGATCAGCTCCGCCGCGCGGCGTGCCGTTTTCTCATCGACCGCCGCTACTGCCGCGAGGATGTCACCGACGCAGCGCGTCTCCTCGCCCTCGGCGATGAAGATCGGCCAGTCGGGCAGAATCAGCCCGACGAATCGGTTGCCGGGCACATCTCTGGCCGTGGCGATTCGGACGACGCCGTCGAGCGCTTCGGCGGCCGACGTGTCGATCCGTTTGACCAGCGCCCGGGGATGATCGCTGAATCGCATGGCGGCGAAGACCATTCCGGGGATGACGATGTCGTCGATGTAGTGGCGATCCCCGAGAACGGCGTCGTGGCCGGTGAAGCGGGGGAGGCGTGCGCCGATGCCCTCGGCCGGGTGGCCGTTGGTGGAGCAGGCGGCGTTGCCGTCGCCGTTTTCGCCGCGGCGTTTCTTCGAGAGGCACTCGATGGCGTCCACGATTTTCGTGTAGCCGGTGCAGCGGCAGAGGTGGGCCCGCAGATCGTTGGCGATCTCGGCTCGGGTCGGACTGGGGTTTTTCTCGCACAACGCATGGCCGCGAATGGCGATGCCGGGAATGCAGAAGCCGCACTGGACGCCGCCGCACTCGACGAACGCGTCGGCGATCTGCTTCCGTTCCTCGTCGGTAAGACCCTCGAGCGTGGTGATGGACTTGCCGGCGACCATGCTCGCCTTGAGCGTGCAGGAGAGCCGCGGCTTGCCATCGATGAGCACGGTGCAGCAGCCGCACTGGCCGAGGGGCTGGCAGCCATCCTTGGGGGAGAGAATGCCGAGCCGGTCCCGAAGGGCATCGAGCAGGGTGAGGCCCTCGCCGTCGACGATCTCGATCGACGGACGACCGTTGACAGTCAGTTCGAACGATCCGGTTTCAGGTTTAATGGACATGACGGCGGTCCTCATTGCCCCGATTCAGGGCCTCAAGTTCCATTATGGACCGCAAGCGGTGAAGCGACAACGCGGGAATCGAGTTTTCGGCAGATGACAGGAGATTATCGGTAAAAAAAAGAACGGCGTGACGAATTGTTGTCGTCACGCCGCTCAGATTAGTCATTGCGATTCCGCGGATGCCGAAATCGAATCGATTGCCCGATCAGCAGTTTCGGCGTCGCTTGAGGAGCAGAATCCCGCCGAGTGACAGAAGGCCGAGCGTCGCGGGCTCCGGAACGGGATTGCCTTCAATGACGATGTAGAACGTCGCGGGCGCTCCGGCGCCGAAGTTGAAGGGTCCGATTTCCGTCGGCGCGCCGGCGATGCCCGACGTCTGGTCGGGATCATGCGCCCAGGCGGCGGTATTCGCGTTCGCGAAGCCGACAGCCGGATTCGTGATGCGCCAGCCATTGGCCGAGTTGGTGCTCGACAGGTTGACGCCCAGGGCAAAGGAGCCGAATCCCGGGATGAGCGTGGTGTTCAGCGGTACGGTGAACATCGGCGTGACACCATCACCGAACGTCACCAGCGACGTCACGGAGGCCGCCGCAGCGCCGAGCCCCTGCATTCCAACTAGGTTTGCCGGGATGTCAATCTGCGTGTCGGGCGGCGTGGTCGCCGTGGTGAATGTCGTCCAATAGACACTGACGTTCGTGGCCGGCGCGCCGGCAAGCTGTCGAATTCCGACGGTGACCTTGGTCACCTGGAGCGCGGTGTTGGCGCCCAGCAGGGCATTCGCGATGGGCACGTCGTCGTACGCCACCCGATTGGCACTGCCGGTGTCACCGGCGCTGAAGAATCCAGCCTGGCCGACGTTGGCGCGTGAGCCGGTCTGCACGCTCGCGTCATACACGAGTGCCGCGCTGGCCGACGACGTCGCAGCCAGCATCGCGGCAATTCCCAGAGTCAATGCACGTTTCATTGTTCAAACCTCTCCTTAAACATGTTTTTTTGATAAGGGGCCCGCGGCGATCAGTTGTTGATCAGCGCTCTCCCCCCGAAATCCTGCTCGCAGGGACTATTAGACCAGAAATGGATGTCCTGAAGCAAGGTTTCGTGCGGCTTGGATGAACAATTCTCAGGCGTTATTGAGACCCGGCGAATGCATTGCATGCATACCAATTCAGGCGATCGCCGCGGACGCGCGGCGTGTCGAAATCATCGGGTTGGACCATCGCCGCGGCTGAAACGGGGCGGTGTAAAGACCATGACAGAACGACAAACACCTTGAGGGTCACGGGTTGGTGGGTTCTCCGGGCACCAGTTTGGCGGTCAGGCGGTCGTGGGTTTGTTCCGTGATCTCAAAGGTGGCGCCGGCCACGTCCATCTCCTCGATCCGGGACGCCAGCCGTTCGAGGTCGTATTCCCAATCGATCTCGATCTGGCAGATGTTGTTGACCAGTTCCTTGAGCCTGACGCCCTTCACGCCTTTGATTGCCGACGCGGCCGACTCGAACGCCTTGAAGTCCCGACGGGTGCAGTTTTCCAGGGTCAGTTGAATCGTGCGATGGACGTTTTGTCGTTTACTCCAAGCCTTGCCGAGATCGCCAAGAACATCGCCGGCGTACTTTTCCGCGCAGGCCCGCAGTGCCTCGTCGCCGCCCTGATTGGCGTTCACGCTCGGCTTCATGTCGGTGTACACGTTGGACATCAGCATCTGGGCGCTGTCGGTGTGATAGGCACGGATGGTCAGCGTCGCATTCCACTTGTAGAGCGTGCGCCCGCCGATCTCGCTCGTTCCCACCATTCGCGCTTCGGCAATCCCGCGGATCACCACGTCCGCCTTGAACGACGCAGCCATGGCGGCCAGCTTGTTCACGTCGTCATTCATGGCTGCGAGTTCAATGTCCCGCTCGCGCGATTCGGCCGACGCGCGTTTGTCCATCAATTGAACACCCTTGTCGATGAAGAATCGCTCGATCACGCTCTGGGTTACGCCGTTGGTCTTCGGCGGGATCGTATCGTCGACGTCGTTGTCCTCGACGATAACGACGACGCTGCGCGGATGACCCTCGGCGCCGAGGGTGTGAAGCAGCTGCGCCCACTTGGCCTCGAAGCTGGCGGTGGAAACCGTCGCCCGCACCTTGCAAAAGCTGTGGCCGTCCTCGGTCTTGCGATCGAGGACCTCCGACTCGGTCACGAATCCCGCGGAAAGGGAAATGATGCGGTCATAAACGGCCGCATACTCGCGGGTCTTGGTCTGCGAGGTGATGAAAGTTCCGCAGGCTTTTTCCACTGCTTTTTTGAGCGCGTCCTGCCGGGCCTGTTCCATGGCATCCGGGTCCGTGCCCGGAGCGCGGCCGGTGACGGTCACGCTGACTGTCTTCCCCTCCGGCCCGTTGAATGCTTCGGCTGTGAGGGGCGAAAAGTGTGCAGCGATCAGCGTGAACATCATCGCAACGGTGGTCTTGGTCATGGGCGTCAATGTTCTTCTCCCTCGTGGCGTTGTGACATACGGGTGGGGCTTCGATTGAAATGATATCAGTGGCCCCAGGAATCCGAACGAGTCAGACATACTAACTTCGGGGGGCGGTCGAGACAAAGCGATGACCAGGGTTGGTCGTCGGTCACGAGGCGAGTGTTCCGGTGCACTATCCATAACCTGTTAATTGAAAATAAGTTATGAAATGGGGCGGTGCTCCCGCCAGTCTGCGACCCGGGAGGGCATGCGGGTAAGTCGAGGGCGGCGTGTTGCTACGTGCATTTGTCGGTCGATGACAATGTTTCGTCCCGGCCGAAAGGGGCGTGGGCGGACGGCTTTCTGGACACGGGTATTAGTACTCTGAGGACGCCAGGGACATCGAAGGCCCGATCTGCACGGTCTTTATGAGAGGGTCACTTGATCCCTCCCGAAGTGGGGCTGTATAGTGTGCGGCCCGGCG
>CALLKH010000190.1 GCA_938008425.1 uncultured Planctomycetaceae bacterium
CGCCAACGATCACGCAGTGAATGCCCGTGAGCGGCAGGCGCGGAATCGGGCCGAGTAGCGGCTCGACGGACAGAAAACGAATTCTCGCCGGAATCTGCGCGAGGGTGCGAACGCGATGAACATAGAGCGCGGACTCGACGCTGGTGCCCATCCAGACGTTGTCCGGCCACTCCAATTCAGGCGCGTACTCAAGCGCGAGTTCCGGTCGCTTGGTGAGAATCTGAAACTGGTGCTGCGGGCAACCCGCCATCGTTTCAAAGACGCGGCGAATGAATTCGAGCGGGACCTGTTCATGAAAGAGGTCGCTCATCGAGTTGACGAAGACGAGGCGCGGCTTCTTCCAGCGGCGCGGCGTGTCGATCGCCTCGGGCTGAAGCGTGAGCTTGAACCCATCGCGATACTGATGAACGCCCATGGCCTTCAGCCGCCCGGCCATCCGCTCGGCATAACAATTCTTGCAGCCGGGGCTGATCTTGGTGCAACCCGTGACCGGATTCCACGTCGCGTTCGTCCATTCAATTGATGAACCTTGTGCCATCGAAACACCCGATGTGTTCTACCAAACGTCTACCGAACCTGCAAGCCTGGTTAATCTCCGGGGTCCTCCCGAGGTGACTGAGGTTAGCACCACCGAAGGCCGTTGGCGATTCTCCCCCCACAAGGGGCGAGAGGCCGCCCAGTCGCCGCCTCCTCCGCCTTCGCACACTCTTCATCTTCCATTCGTTCTGGCTTAGCCCGCGCTCTCTAGCATTCCCGCAGGCGAAGGCGGGGGTTCGCGCTTCGCGAATATCGAGGAGAAAAAGGAGCACCTGTTCATGCTGAGAAAACTCATCTGCCTGGCGGCCGCGTTGGTCGCGATGACGACCACGAAGGCGCAGGCCGGGATCGTCATCACTGAATGGATGTACTCGGGCGCCAACGGCGAATACATCGAGCTGACCAACATCGGCGGCGCGCCGATTAACCTGGCGGGCTGGAGCTACGACGACGACAGCGCGATCGTGGGTTCGGCCGATCTGAGCTCGCTCGGCATCGTCGCCCCGGGGCAGTCCGTCATTCTCACTGAAGCCGTCGCGGCCGACTTCAGGACGGCATGGAGCCTGCCGGCGAGCGTGGGCGTTCTCGGCGGCGTGATCGACAACCTCGGGAGAAACGACCAGATCAATGTCTGGGACAACGGAGGGAACCTCATCGATCGCCTGACCTTCGGCGACCAGACCATTCCCGGTACGATTCGAACGCAGAACCGCAGTGGCAACCCGTTGTCAGTCGCCGCGCTCGGCGCCGACAATCCGGCCATGTGGACGCTCAGCTCCGCGAGCGACGCCTACGGATCTTACGCCTCGACTGGCGGAGACATCGGTAATCCCGGCGCCAACACGGTGCCGGAGCCGGCGACGCTGGCGCTCCTGGCGATGGGCGGCCTGGCTTTGATTCGACGACGGTGATCGCATCGGGGGGATTCCAGGCTGAAGACCTGCGTTATCAGCGCGACCGGCGGGCTGCCGCCGGTCGCGCTTTTCTGTTGAACGCACGAGAAACGGCGAGCGTGATGAAAACCTGCGCCGAGCCGGGCGATGGAGCCGCGGCGCGGTCGACGCACCCTTAGAGTCTCTTCGGCCTTGACGGCGGCTGATCGATTGAGAGATCAACCTCCGGCTCCGGGCGCCTGAGCGCGAAGCGCCCGCGCAGCCCGGCGAATTCAATCATCTCATAGTGTGTCACGATCCATACGGCCAGTTCCTTCGACGACAGATCGCGGGCGCCGACCACAAACTCATCGGCCGCGATCCGAGCCTGCGCGTCGGGAGACTCCGACGCGAGTCGGCCGGCAAGCTCGATCAGCGCCAATCGGTCGCCTGCTGCAAGGCGATCGGTGAAGGCCTCGAACTCTTCCCGGGGTCGCTCCACGCCGTGGGCGTCCGCCGGCGCCCTGGCCGTCCAGCCGTAGGCGCCGATGGCCAGTGAGCCGAGCATCAATGATCCAAGGAGCCAGCGCGGAGCATGGCGACGAAGGGCGGTTGCCCGCGGGTCATTGGAGGGCGACATGAAGTCTCCAGCGGGGAGATCCATCGGCGAATCAGTGTCAAATCTACGACATTCCGAGGCGATCGACATTTCGCGGATGCGTCCGCGCCCTGGCCACTCGACCTCAGAATGAGATTCGATCGATCGTTCATGTAAACGCCGGCGCATCGCCGGCCGCATGACGATGGTGATGGTTCCCGAACTTGAACCGTCGACGCCGATCATGGACGCCATCTACGGTTCAGCCGCCCTCGCCCAGAGAATTCCGACCCTTTCCCGAACCACGGAAAAACCGCCCAACCGCAAGCGGCTCGGCGGACCCGTCCCACCCCGTCATTCTACCCGGAAATCGCCGAAAATCACCCACATTCTGGCCGGAAGCGCCTGCCCGGGTACAATATCGCTTTGCAATTTGGAGAAAAATGATGTCCACCGCAGTCGAAGTTCAGAGTGTCCCGCTTTTTGTCAACAACGCCGCCGTCGCGTCGTCCGCGACCCGATCAGGCCCGATTTTCAACCCGTCCACCGGCGAGGAGATTGGCCGCACGCCGTTCTGTGAACCGGACGAAATTGATCGGGTTATCAGATCGTCACATGCCGCATTTCCGGCATGGCGCGACACGCCGGTCGTCGAACGGGCGCGGGTGATGTTCCGCCTGGTCGCCCTGCTTGAAAAGAACGCCGACAGCATCGCCCGGACGATCTCGCGCGAGCACGGCAAGACCCACGCCGAGTCAGTCGCCAGCGTGCGCCGCGGCATCGAGATGGTCGAGTACGCCTGCAGCATTCCGACGCTGTCGATGGGCGACACGGTTCACAACCTCGCCCAGGATGTCGATTGCGAGACCTACTTCCATCCGCTCGGCGTCTGCGTCGGGATCACCCCGTTTAACTTCCCGTTCATGGTGCCACTCTGGATGGTGCCGATCGCGCTGACGTGCGGCAACACCTTCGTGCTCAAGCCGAGCGAGAAGGTGCCGATGTCGGCCATGCGGCTGGCGGAGCTGCTCAAGGAGGCGGGGTTGCCGCCGGGCGTGTTCAACGTCGTGCACGGCGACAAGGTGTGCGTCGATACGCTGCTGACGCACCCGCTTGTAAAGGCCGTCAGCTTTGTTGGATCGACGCCGATCGCCCAATACATCTGGGAGACGGGCACGAAACACGGCAAGCGCGTGCAGGCCAACGGCGGCGCGAAGAATCACATCATCGTCATGCCGGATGCCGATCTCAATCGAACCGTATCGGCGCTTCAGTCGAGCGCGTTCGGATGCAGCGGGCAGCGGTGCATGGCCGGCAGCCATGCGGTGGCGGTCGGCTCGGTCGGCGATGCATTGGTGAAATCGCTCGCGGCCAGCGCGGACAAGATGAAGGTCGGCCCGACGGATCGCGAATCCAACGTCGACATGGGGCCGGTCATCACCCGGCAGCATCTCGACAGCCTGCTCGCCAATATCGAGAAGGGCGCCAAGGAAGGCGCCAAGCTGGCCCGCGACGGCCGCGGCGTGAAGGTGGCCGAAGCGCCGAACGGATTCTACCTGGGTCCGACGATTCTCGACCAGCTCAGCCCCGAGATGCACGTCGCGAAGACGGAGCTGTTCGGGCCGGTCCTCGGTGTCACGCGCGTGGCAACGCTGGACGACGCGATCGAACTGACGAACTCAAACCCGTACGGCAACGGCGCCGTGCTCTACACCCGAAGCGGCCGTGCGGCGCGGGAGTTCAAGCACCGCGCCGGCGCGGGGATGATCGGCATCAACGTCGGCGTGCCGGCGCCGATGGCGATGTTCCCCTTCACGGGCCACGACGCCTCCTTCTTCGGCGACCTCCACATGCAGGGCAAGGAAGGGATTCTGTTCTACTCGCAGCAGAAGATGATCATGAGCCGATGGCCGGAGGACGGCGCGGGCGGCGGCGCGGGTGAGTTTGTGACGACGCGGGGGTGAGAAGAACCTCCCCGCCCCGAATACGGCGTTGTCTCCGGAATCTCGAATCCACAGCCCGGCCTGCTTCACGAACGCCACGAGTCTCGGCATCCCGGTGAAGATGCGTGAACGCCTCGTTCACCGCTGGCCTGGGTGAATGGCGCCATTCGGCAAGTCCGCG
>CALLKH010000191.1 GCA_938008425.1 uncultured Planctomycetaceae bacterium
GGTCTCTGCCGCAGCGGCCATCGCGCTCGCTGAATCGGCCGCCGTGTGCTGCGACCACGATTTGTCCAGTTCCCACTTCGATTCTCCACCCTGCACACGCCGCAGGCCGTCCAGTAACTGCCGAATCCTCTGATGCGCCAGGGCGGACTGGGTGATCACAATCGCCTCACCGAAAGTTGAAATCAATCCGACGTTTCCGCCGTTCTCGTGCCAACTCTCGGGGTCCACCACAGCCATGATCTTCGCCGCGAACTGTCGGGCGGCACTTGCGGCGTCAATCCCGTGTTTCACTTTCGATTGCGGCCCCTGGCCATTCTTGTCCTCGTGAGTGTCAGAAGGCTGCCGGGCGCCATCGTACGGCGGTAGGGTCTTCAACAGCTCCTGAATGTTGAGAGTCCTGTGGATACGTCGACGGCAGAAATCTTCAAGTATCGTGATTCGAACCACCGATCCGTCCACGATGTAATCCAACTCCACCTCGCCGGCGCTCACTTCATCCAGCACCCGTTGCAACAGGCGACTGATGCTGATGTTCTTGAGTCGCAGCGAGACTTCCGCGTCCCTCTCGATCGCCAGTGACTCCAGTGCCGCCCAGTTCGGCACGAGGTTGGCGCCGCTCAACGTTTGAAGCCGCTCAATCGCAGCTTCCAGCGTTGTATTCTCAAACTGAATCCTCGGAACGATCTGTTCGAGCTTTCGCCGCGTCTCCAGGGTCTCTTCGTCGTGAATCCGGTCCCGCGAGTCGTTCGCAGCGATTCGATTTCGTGCTTCCTCCGGCTGTAAGTCGTCGCGAATCAGTGCGACGCGCAGACTATCCAGCAGCCGTTGAATCTCGGCCTGATTGAGATCCGACTGCCGGATGACCAGCGCCCCCCCGGCCGTTGAAATGGTTCCGATGTTTCCACCGTTGTTCTCCCAGCTTTCGGGATCCACCACATCCATGACGACCTTCGACAGCCTGCTGAGCGCCGTTTCATTGTCCTCTGTCGACAATCGGCCGGTCGCGCCCGCGCTTCCGAACTCCCACTTCAGCAGGTCGTCCACAGAATAGACGACAACCGACGTCCGTCGTGAGAGATCCTCAAGCGTCGACACGCGAACGATCCCCGCGTCCACGAAATAAGACAGCTGAATCTCGTCGGACAAGGCCTGCTCCACAACAAGTTGAAGCGCGGTTCGAACGCTGACCTTCTTCAAGTGAAGGCTGATGGGCGCGTCCTTCTCGACTCCACCGGCCTCCAGGGCGCTCCAGTTCACTATGATGTTCGCGCCGCTCCCGGCCCTGAGTTTATCAATCACCTTGGCGAGTTCGGTATCGTTGAACTTGACTGTTTCCAGTACGCGGTCGAGCCCTCGCTCCGTCATTGGCTGGCGGGCAGCATCCTCCGCCAGTTTCGCCTCGCGCTCGGCGGTCGAGTTTTCGCGGGAGTCTGGTTCCAACCGCGAATCAGCCCATACCGCCGAACCGGATATGTAAATGGCAGTCGATCCGATGGCGATGAGCAGTTTCAGCCCCTGAACAGCAATATGAAAAGGTCGAACCAAGAAAGGTGAGGTGAGATCTTTGCGCCATTGCAGCGCCCGTGTGAGAGTGGTGAACATGTTTTCTCTCCGTATGGCAGGTGGGATAACCGGTGGGTTTGAACGGCGATTTTACGAACATGGGAGGGCGGGAGTCAAAAGAATTCCTGTCGAGATTCCGCCCAGCGGCGGTCGCGGTCGTTGCATCGGGCTGCAAACGCATTGATGAATCGGTGTTCAGCGGTGAACCGGCCGCCGAAGGCCCTGGGATGACTTGCCGACATCGCCCGGTCCCGCTACGACATGATCATGAGACTCATCTCCATCGTCGCCATGACCCCCGGCCGGCTCATCGGCCGTGACGGTCGTCTGCCCTGGCATGTGCCGGAGGACCTGCGGTTCTTCAAGCGCACGACGACCGGCCATGCCGTCATCATGGGGCGCAAGACGTACGAGTCGATGAACCGGCCGCTGCCGAACCGGCGGAACATCGTCATCACGCGGCAGCCGAGTTACATGCCGCAGGTGCGGCACACAGAGTCGGCGGACGACACCGCCGCCGCGACGCCGCCCGTCGTGAAGAGTACGCTCGATGTTGTCGGTTCGCTCGATGCAGCGATCGAGCTTTGCCGGGCGCGGAAAGAGCCCGACGCGTTCATCATCGGCGGGGCGCAGATCTATTCGGCCGCGATGGACCGGGTCGATGAGATGATCATCACGAAGATCGAAGGCGATTACGAGGGTGATACGTTCTTCCCGGAATGGCCCGCGGAGGAATGGGTCGACGCCGGGCCCGTGGATCCCGCCTTCCCGGCGGCGACGCGATACGTGCGGCGGGCGGGGGCAAAGGGATAGTGTCGTGTCGTGCGGGTTGCATTCGCCGACGACGGGTGTCACGGAGACGGCATATGGAAAATGCTGGACAACTCTCGAGAGCAGCGGTCAAGCTGCCGCCGAGAATGGGCCATTCCCTGAGCAGCTGAGACGGGGGAGTGACCCATGCAGTGGGGGCGTCGGTCAACGTCATTCCGTCCCCCACCCCGGCCTGCGGCACGGGGTGGGGCACCCGATTCAAACTGCTCGGGACTCAGGCCTTGGCGGTCGCATTCATCATCTGCGGTGCTTCGTCGCCGCTGGGGCCATACGACGAGGGCACTTTCGCGCCGACCAGTCGCAGATACACGCCGAGCTGGCCGCGGTGATGATAGATGTGGTTCAGCAGAATGCTGCGAATAAGCGCCGCCCGGGGCAGCTCGAAGACGGTCTCGCCTTCATTGACCGCCTTCCACGTCTCCTGCATCGCGCCGTCGCTGAAGGTGGGCAAAATCTTGCGGACCACCGCGATGCTGGCATCCAGCGCGGCGAGAATTTCCTTCTTGTTCGCCGGCTGCGGGAACGGCTTGCCGAAGTCCGGCGCGGGCACTTCGTTCTTCGTCGCCATTTCGATGATGCTCGCCTGGGCGGCCGCGATGTGAAGCGCCAGCTGGCCGGACGTCAGCGATTTCTCGTGCGGCTTGAAGCCGAGCTTGTCGTCGGGCAGGGCTTCAAGGAACCGGCGGGTGGTCTTGCTCTCCTGTTCGAATTCATGCAGAAATGATTGGGCCACGGACATGAAAATTCTCCTTTGAAGGGAACACGAATGCCGGCGTGTCAACAGGACGCCGGCTTCACAAGGCTGATGATGTAGTCGCGGATGTGCGTCAGTGTCGAACGGATGACATGGTCGTCCTGCGACGCCTTGTAGAGCAATAGCGCGCCCTGCACGCCGGCCGTCCACATCGCCGCCAGCGACGCCGCGTCGACCTGCCGGCCGCCGTGGGTCGCCGCTTCAGTGATCAGGCCGTGAAGCAGCCGGTTCGACGTGACGAAGCACTCGTTCGCAGCGTCGCGCAGCTTGGGATGGGTCTCCGAGATCTCCTGCACCGTCGTACCCGCCAGGCACGACTTGATGCTCTCGGGCTTTTCGAAGAGGCCGATGAAGAAGTTCATGCAGCCGTCCAGTCGTTCGACCGGATCCGACATTGACTGGTACGGTGCGCTGGCAACCATGACTCCGACCATATCTTTCCACTGCCGCAGGCATGCCTCCGCCAGTGCCTCCTTACTTTCAAAGTGGTGAAAGAATGCGCCCTTGCTGACGCCCGCCGCCGCACAGACGTCGTCGACCGTGGCCGCGAGAAATCCGACGCGTCGAAAAAGGTCGGTGGCGGCCTGGATGAGGACGGTTTTGGCGGATTCGGTCTTCCTGGGGCTCATACCGGGGATTATACCGACCGGTTGGTATGTTTCAAGTCGAGACAGAACGAAGACTTCCGGGTGACGTAATAAGGATTTGGTATATCTTGTTTAAGGTTCGAAGCCGAGTGGAGCTCCGGCGTGCCCTCGCTGTTCCCGGGCGAGAACGGCGATATGCCTAATCTTCAGCCGCATATTAAGTTAGATCGACCTTCTTCAGTGAATCGAATCGTCGCGGCCTAAGCGATTGACTTTGGTTACGGCCCAGTTATATTGATCGGCTCGCCTTTCCCAAGGAGGCAGGCCGCAGTAGCCGTGAGGTGATGGCGGTCGAAGGGCGTTCAGCTACGCGGCCGGACGTTCTAGCCTTGGAGAGGTCAGACTTTGCCGCGTCTCATCTCCGGATCGAACCGTCTTCGGCGCGCGATGCGCCGGCGCGAGTCGCTCTGTTCTTCGTGACGCCAGCATTGAAGCTATTGGACGAGGGTAATGGCCTTTACCCGGTAGTGTAACGGTAGCACAGCAGGTTTTGGTCCTGCTTGTAGAGGTTCGAATCCTCTCCGGGTAGTCGAGAGCGAATCGCGAACCGCATCGCTCAAGGTTGAAAGACCAGGTATGGCGTCGAATTCATCGGACAAGTCATCGGGAGTCGCAGGCGCGAGGCCGGCCGCCGCCGTCATTCTGGCCGCGGGCAAGAGCACGCGCATGAAGACCGAGCTTCCGAAGGTGATGCATGAGATCTGCGGCCAGCCGATGCTGTCGTACGTTCTCGGCGCGTGCCGCGCGGCCGGCATCGAGCGATTCCTGGTCGTGGTCGGCTTCGCCAAGGAGGCGATCATCTCCGCGTACGAGGGTGAGCCTGGCGTGGAATTCGTCGAGCAGATTGAGCAGAAGGGCACGGGGCACGCCGTTTCGATGTGCACCCCCGCCCTGCAGGGCTTCCACGGCGACGTCGTCGTGATCGCGGGCGACATGCCCATGATTCGCCCGGAGACGCTCAAGACCCTCATCGCCAGCCATCGCGCCGCCGGCGCCGGCGCTTCCATCGCCACCACTATTCTCGACGAGCCGTTCAGCTATGGCCGCATCGTTCGCAGTTCCAGCGGCGAATTCGAGCGCATCGTGGAACACCGCGACTGCACGCCGGAGCAACTCAAAATCAAGGAAGTCAACCCCAGTTATTACTGCTTCGACGCGAAGGATCTTCTCGCGGCGCTGCCCAAGGTTCAGCCGAACAACGCCAAGGGCGAGTACTACATTACCGACGTGCTTGAGATCACCAAGAAGAGCGGCCGGCCGGTCTGTGCGACGACGCAGGTCCCGGCGGTGGACGCGGTGGGCATCAACTCGCGCGTCGACCTCGCGGACGTGGCCAAGCTCATGCAGCGCCGCATCCAGAATCGCTGGATGGAGGACGGCATCACCATCGTCGATCCCGAGACGACGTGGATCGACAGCCGGGCACAGATCGGCGCGGACTGCGAAATTAAACCGTTCAGCTACATCGAGGGCCATGCCCGAATCGGCGCGCGATGCGTCGTCGGGCCCTACGCCTACATCGGCGACGGCGCGATCGTCGAGGACGAGTCGATCGTCGGCCCCGGCGTGCTGACGGCGATTGATACCACGGTTCATCCAAAGCGCAGTGCGGGGTCGATCGGCCGTCGCGCGGCGACGGTCCACCGGCAGCCGCCGGTGCAGAGTGAACGGGCGGGTACATAACGATGACGGGATCGAACGAACAACTCAAGATTTTCAGCGGGCGCTCGAATCCGGCGTTGACGGACGAGATCTGCAATTATCTTGAAACGCGGCCGGGCCGGGTCCACCTTGAGACCTTTCCGGACGGCGAATTGTTCGTGAAGCTGCACGAGGACGTTCGCGGCCGCGATGTCTTCGTGGTTCAGTCGACCTGCCGCCCGGTGAACGACAATCTTCTTGAACTGCTCGTGTTCATCGATTGCCTGCGGCGGGCGTCGGCAAAGCGGATCACGGCCGTGCTTCCGTACTTCGGCTACGCCCGGCAGGATCGCAAGGACGAAGGTCGCGTACCGATCACGGCCAAGCTGGTGAGCAATCTCATCACGCAGGCCGGGGCGGATCGCGTGCTGACGATGGACCTGCACGCGGCACAGATTCAGGGCTTTTTCGATATTCCCGTGGATCATCTCGAGGCGGCGCCGGTGCTCATGAAGCACTTCAAGTCGTCGGACCCGAAGAACACGGTCCTGGTCAGTCCGGACGTCGGCAACGTCAAGCGGGCCCGCGGCTACGCGGAGCGAATGGGCTGCGACCTGGCGATCATCGACAAGCGCCGCACCAGCGGCAGCACCGCGGTCGTGAACAACATCATCGGCAACGTCGAGGGCAAGGAAGTCCTCATGATCGACGACATGATCGCGACGGCCGGCACGCTGTGCGAGGCGGCCCGGATCGTGAAGGAGCACGGGGCGAAGAGCGTTCGCGGCGCGGCGACGCATGCGGTGCTGGCCGGTCCTGCGTTTGAGCGGCTTGAGAAGGCGCCGTTCACGAGCATTACGGTGGCGAACACGATCCCACTGACGAACGAAGCGGCGGCGCGTCTGCCGGGTCTCACCATTTTGAGCGTGGCGGAGATTCTCGGCGAGGCGATCGCGCGTATCCATAAGCATCAATCAGTCAGCAGTCTATTTGTAAAGTCGTAATAGAGGACAAGACTCCGATGGAAATCCCGACACTTACGGTTGAGCCGCGAAAGGCGGCGGGTTCGCGTGCGGCGGGCCGGTTGCGGAATCAGGGCAAGCTGCCGGCGATCGTCTATGGTCACGGCCAGGACCCGATGCCGATTTCGCTGAGCATTCACGCCGTCGAGCAGCACATCAAGCATGGTCTGCACGTCGTGAATCTGGACGTTCAAGGCCAGGTTCAGCCCTGCCAGTTCAAGGACGCGCAGTACGACCATCTCGGGTTGCATCTCGTGCATCTCGACCTGGTTCGCGTGGACCTGAACGAGCGCGTGAGCGTCTCGGTTCCGCTCGAATTCAAGGGCACGCCGAAGGGCGCGGCCGACGGCGGCGTCTTCCGGCATGAGATCAGCGATCTGGAAATCGAGTGCATCGTCTCCGACATTCCGGAGTCGATTCGCGTGGACATTTCCGGCATGGCTTTGAACACCGTGCTGCACGTCAAGGACGTTTCGCTGCCGGCCGGCATCACGCACTTGATGGACGAGGATGCGGTGGTGGCGGTTGTTCGCCTGCCGTCCACGGCGGCCGAGCCGACGGTGCCTTCAGAGGATGCCGCCGCGGAGCCCGAGGTCATCGCCAAGGGCAAGGCGGAAGAGGCGGAAGACGAGGAGAAGTAAGGCGTGCGGCCTGAACCGATCGTCGCGCTTCGGCCTTTTCGCTTCGAGCCTGATGGTGTTTCGTCATGAAACTCGTCGTCGGCCTGGGCAATCCCGGACGGGAGTACGCCGAGACGCGGCATAACGTCGGGTTTCGCTGCGTGCAGATACTGGCGGAGCGATGGGGCCTTTCGGCGTGGCGGAACAAGTTTTCCGGCCTCGTCGAGAGCGGCGAATACGCGGGACACCGCGTGACGCTGCTGATGCCCATGACGTACATGAATCTGAGCGGCAAGAGCGTCGTCGAGGCGGTTCGGTTTTTTCAGATCGATCTGCCGGACGTGCTGGTCGTCTCGGATGACGTGGATCTGCCGCTGGGCCGGCTGCGAATGCGGGCGAAAGGGTCGGCTGGAGGCCAGAAGGGTCTCGACGACATCCTTCGGCTCCTGGGTTCACAGGACGTCGCCCGCGTGCGGGTGGGCGTCGGGCGGCCCAGCCGCGGAAGCGTCGCCGACTATGTGCTCAGCCCGTTCAAGTCGGACGAGCGCGAGGCGGCGGAGTCGAGTTGTCTGAAAGCCGCCGAGGCGGTCGAGTGCTGGCTGAAGAAGGGCATCGACGCGGCGATGAATGAAGCAAACCGCAATGAAGCGGAGTGAATAGACAGGCTGAGTGAATCGAAAGAGCGAATGATCGCGAGGCCGCCGACGAGCGGCCGGAATTGAAGGAGTACGATTCGTGAACGTGTATGAGGGTATGTTTCTGATGGATCCGGCGCTGACGTCGGATTGGCAGGCGGCGGAGACGGAGATTCAGCGCGTTCTCACCCGCGCCGAGGCGAAGGTTCACGGCATCAAGAACTGGGACGAACGGCGCCTGGCGTACCCGATCAAGAAGCAGAAGCGCGGACTCTACGCGCTGACCTACTTTGAGGCGGCGCCGGACAAGATCACCGCGCTGGAGCGCGACATTCAGCTGAGCGAAAAGTGCCTGCGGGCGCTCTTTCTCCGGCGCGAGACGATGACCGCCGAGAAGATCGCCGAGGCGCTGGCGGCCGAACCACCCAAGCTCGTCAGCCGATATGACGATCGCGGTCCCGGCGGACCGGGCGGCTTCGGCGGACGACCCGATCGGGGCGGACGATTTGAAAGCCGCGGTCCGGTCGAGTCGGATGATTCGTCGGATTCGGATGCCGCGAGCGACGACAGCGACAGCGACGACTAATCCGCGGTTTCTGCCGGCCGCCTTGGACCGGCGGCATCGCGGAAGGTCAGATGTGGCGACGGTTTCGTGAGATTGGGAAAGAGTGCCGCCAGTGCGGCAGGAGAATGCGATGGCCAGCTTTAACAAGGTGATTCTGGCGGGCAACCTGACGCGTGATCCGCAGGTCTCGATGCTTCCGAGCAACACGCCGGTGTGCGAGTTCGGTCTCGCCACGAACCGGAAGTGGCGGTCGCAGTCCGGCGAGATGAAGGAAGAGGTCTGCTTCGTGGATTGCCGCGCCTTCGGCCGACAGGCGGAGACGCTCGGGCAGTACATGAGCAAGGGCAAGCCGATTCTCATCGAAGGTCGCCTGAAATTTGAGCAGTGGGAGGCCAAGGACGGCGGGAAGCGCAGCCGACTGTCGGTGGTGGTTGAAACCTTCCAGTTCCTGGGTTCCGGCGGCGGCGGCGGTGGCGGCGGGGGAGAGGGCGGCGGCAGTCGCGGTTCCTACAATCGCGGCAGCCAGGCGTCCGGCGGCCGGGCCGATTTCAGCGGCCCAACAGGCGGCGGGAACGAAGGATACGACGACGCGCCCCCGATGGACGAAGGCGCGCCGGCCAGTGACGACATACCGTTCTGATCGGAGCGCCTTTGCGTGCAGCCGACGGTATTTTGGAATGACAGGATAGATCGCGTATAACAGAGCAAACGCATTTTGGGATGAGACGACTATGAGAAGAAACGACCCGCAAAAAGGCCCGGCGGCCAACAGCAAGAAGAATAAGCGCGTCAAGACGCGCGAGGCACTCAAGTGCCGCTTCTGCCGGGAGAAGGTGGACGAGATTGACTACAAGGAAATCAACGTCCTTCAGAAGATGGTCAGTTCGCAGGGCAAGCAGTTCGCCCGCAAGCGAACCGGCAACTGTGCGAAACACCAGCGCATGAGTCGTCGAGCCCTGAAGCACGCCCGCTTCATCGGCCTCATGCCGTTCTGCGGCTGAGAGAAGGAGGCGAGACGATGAAGCTCTTACTGAGAAAAGACATTGCAAACCTGGGACTCTGCGGCGACGTGGTCGAAGTGTCCATGGGATACGCGCGAAACTACCTGATCCCGCACCACCTGGCCCTCGAGCCCACCAAGGCCAACCTGAAGGCGATCGAGGAAGACAAGAAGATCGCCGCGGCCGAGCGCGAGAAGCGACGGCAGGTGCTCGTTGCCACCCAGGCCCGACTGGTCGGCGCCGAGGTGACGATCAGCTCGGCCTGCACGCCGGACGGCCACCTCTACGGTTCGGTCGGTCCGCGCGAGATTTCCCGCGCCCTGATGGACGAAGGGCATTCAGTTCACGCGGATGACATCAAGCTGGCGCACAACTTCAAGGAAGTCGGCACCTTCCAGGTTCCGATCGTCCTCGGCGAAGGCATCACCTCGGAGGTGAAGGTCTGGATTGTCGCCGAGAAGTCCGTGCTGCAGGATGAAGAGGAAGAGCGGTCGCCTGAAACGGAGGTCAGCGATGGCGTGGGTGCCGGGGCAGATACCGACTCGAACGGAGACGCCGCGGAAGCTTGATCCGGTCGCTTCAGGACGGGTTTCGCCGCAGGATGTCGACGCGGAGATGAGCCTGCTCGGATGCATGCTCATCGACCAGCACTTTGAGTATACCGCTCTGGTGCTCCAGATCATTCCGCGCGACGAATCCGATCGATTCTGCAGAACCGATCATCGCCTCATTTACGAGGTGGCGATCGATCTCTACGACCAGCGCAAGCCGATGGACCTCATCGTCATGGAGGATGAGCTCCGTCGGCGCAATCAGCTCGATGAGATCGGCGGGCGCGACTATCTCATCGAGCTGGTTCGCTCGGTTCCATCCCTTGCCCATATCGAGCATTACTGTCGGATCGTTCGCGACAAGTCGCTCCTGCGCGATCTCATTCAGTGCAGCCACCAGATCATCAACGAGGCTTACGAAGAAAACGCGCCGGCCGGCGAGATTCTCGACGTCGCCGAAAAGCGTCTTTTCGAAATCACCGAACAGCGCGTGTCGAGCCAGCCGGAGTCCCTTCGCGCCTGCACCCAGGAGGTGCTGGAGTATCTCGAACAGCTCAAGGACGGCCTCACGCTCGGTGTGCCGACCGGCTTTCACGTGCTCGACGACATGCTCGGCGGCGGGTTTCAGAAGGGCGACCTGGTCGTCATCGCCGCGCGGCCCAGCATGGGTAAGACGGCGCTCGGCCTGTCGATGCTGGAGTACATCGGCGTCATCGAAAAAATACCGGCCGCGTTTTTCTCGATGGAAATGAGCAAGATGCAGATCGCCCAGCGCATGCTCTGCTCGCTCTGTTACATCGATATGCAGAAGCTTCGGCGCGGGCTGCTGGACGAGCGCGATCTGCGCAAGCTGGAGATGGGCCGGCAGAACATCGAAAACGCGCCGGTCTATGTCGACGACACGCCGGGCATGAGCATCATGGAGCTTCGCGCCAAGGCAAGGCGGCTCAAGCATCTTCACGACATCAAGGTCGTTCTCGTCGATTATCTCCAGCTCATGAGCGATCCGGCCAATCGCGAAAACCGGCAGCAGGAAATCTCCGCGATCAGCCGCGGCCTCAAGGCGCTCGGGCGCGAACTCGGCATCCCGATCATCGCCCTCGCGCAGCTCAATCGACAGGTCGAAGGCCGCAGCCAGAATCGCCCGCGAATGAGCGACCTTCGCGAAAGCGGTGCGATCGAGCAGGACGCCGATGCCGTCATTCTGCTTCATCGCGAGGAGTACTACCACTCGAAGTTGCGCCGGCAGGGCGGCGACGACGATGGCGACGGTGATCTGGCCGACGATCCCTCGATCCAGGGCAAGGCCGAGCTCATCATCGACAAGCAGCGAAACGGTCCGACCGGCATCGTCGAGCTTCACTTCACACCGCAGTACGCCCGTTTCGATACGGCCGCGCCGAAGTACATGTCCAACGACGTGCCGACGATGGATCACGGCGACGGGGGCTATCTCGATCCCGGAGATCCTCCGGGATTGGAGTCCGGCGGATACACGCCGCACTCCGAGTCGCGAGCACCGAAGCAGCCGCCGCTTCTGTCGGACACGCAGCTCGATTCGACCGACGAAGCGCCCTTCTAAATCGACCATCGTGTTTGCAGATTCCTGAAGGTGGTCTCCGTTGTCGTCGGCGCCCAGGAAAGCGCTCCAGAATTGATTCGATTCTCCGCCGACCTGGCGGCTGTATTTGGCCAGTTGGCTAACGGCAGCCGCACTCATCTCTGAAAGCCGGCGTGTCGGTAGCTCACACGTCTGAAATCCTCCGTTTCGGCTCGCTCATAACCTCCGTTCCTCCATTTCGTTAGAACAACCTCTGATTCAACTTCCATGAATTCGAGCCGAAGCGCTCGGTTGGAACGATTCTTGCCCTATTCGGAGAGTGCGGACGCCAGACGTCGCCTGCAGCGGGGATGGGGCGGCGTCGGCGTCCGCACGTTTTGTTTCACGTCCTTCGGGAATCGTGCATTTCCAATTTGGGTATTCGTCGGCCCGGTCATCGGGCGCCAGTTCACGTTGCGCGCGGTTCCGCGCGTTCAACCAGCACGAGGTGTCAACATGAAAGCGACAGGCGGGATGGAACGGGTGGGGCGGTCAACCTTTATGGTGACTGCCGTGATCATGGCACTGATGGCGCTGTCCAGCCTGGCGATGGCGCCGGCGTCAAAAAAGGGCGAGCTGAAAGCCCCGGCGCCCGTCGAAGCGCAGATGGAGATGGTCGGGCCGATTCTCCCGAATCCTTCGGTCAGGCTACTGAGCCCTAATGCGCCCTCCTTCGTCGGCCACCCGCGCCGGCAGGATCTCGATGACCTGCTCAGCGCGATGCCGCGCGGCGCTCCGTCCGTTCAGCTGCCGGATGATCCGCCCGATGCTCCGCTCGTCAGCGGCGAGTATATCAACTTCGAAAGCCCGGCCACGAAGCCCGTCGCGCTTTCCAGCGACGGCTCACGGCTCTTTGTCACCAACTCTCCGAATAACCGTCCGGAGATCTTCGACACGACGACGCCCCGGCTTACCCGGCTGGCGGCC
>CALLKH010000192.1 GCA_938008425.1 uncultured Planctomycetaceae bacterium
AGCAGGTCTCGCACTGGCATGAGATCGACGCCGGCTTCCGCGGCCGACTCCCGCTGGAAGACGCCCACGCCGACGGCTGCGATTCGCACTGATCCCGGCGTTCCGGCATCCTCCTTCCACCCTCCAATACCGAAAATTCCCGCCCGGATTTTTCTGGCAACCCTAACTTTACCCTGATATCTTACTGCCGTTGGTGTGACGCCGTTGCCACCGCAGCGCGCCTGATCGCGCGGCGCGGGTCACCTTATGCGGGTCGGGGCCATGGAATCTTCGCAAGTCTGTTCGGAAATCTGCCGGAAGCATCTCCTCTTGCACCTTACCAGCGGCATCGGTCCGATCCGTCTGGCCGCGCTCATCGCCGAGTTGGGCGATATCGATCGCGTGCTGGCCGCCTCGCATCGCGAGCTTACGCGGGCAAGTGGCATCAGCGACGTGATCGCCGAACGCGTCATCCGCGGGAGAAATGAGATCGATGTGGATGCCGAAATCGCTCTCGCAGCAGGACGGGGCGCACGAATCCTCTGCCTGGCGGATCACGACTACCCCGCCGCCCTCAGGAGAATCGATGATCCGCCGACATGTCTCTACGTGCGCGGCACCCTAGAACCCGAAGACGCCGTCGCGCTGGCCATCGTCGGCGCCCGCCATTGTTCGAGATACGGCGCCGAGCAGGCGGAGCGATTCGCGGCGTTGCTGGCCGGCGCCGGGCTGACCGTTGTCTCCGGCCTGGCGAGAGGCATCGACACCGCGGCGCATCGCGGCGCGCTCGACGCCGGAGGCCGGACACTTGCCGTTCTCGGCTGCGGCCTGTGCCATCTGTATCCGCCTGAAGCGGAAGCCCTCGCGGAGAGAATTGTCGCGCGGGGCGCGCTCATCAGCGAACTGCCGATGGAGGTCGCGCCGGACTCAAAGAACTTTCCGCCCAGGAATCGGATCATCACCGGCCTCTCGCTCGGCACACTCGTGGTCGAGGCGGCGCGGCGAAGCGGCGCGCTGATTACCGCTCGCCTCGCCGCCGAGTACAACCGCGAAGTCTTCGCCATTCCCGGGCGCATCGACAATGTCAGCGCCGAGGGCTGCAACGATCTGATTAAATCCGGCGCCGCCAAACTGGTGACCAGACTCGAGGATGTCCTGCTCGAACTCGGCGATGTCGGTGCGGTGTTGATGGGCGTGGAAGCCAAAACCCCCGCGCAACCGTCGCTGCCGTTCGACGACTCGGAATCCAATGACCCAACCGGATCGCCATCGAACCAACCGGCCGCAGAATCGATGGCGGCGCCAGCGCGCATTGCCAAACTGACGCCTCAGGAGGAACTGACGTTTACACAACTCGACTCCGACGCGCTCACGATCGAATCGATCTGCGAAATCGTCGCGCTGCCGCCGGGGCAGATCGCGGCCGCACTCACGGGTTTGCAACTGAAGGGCCTGATTCGTCGCGTTCGGGGAGATCTCTTCGAGCGTGCGAAGAGCAATGAGTCGGGCTGAATCGAGCAGGCGATCGCGCCGGGCTACTCCATCCAGCCCAGAAAATCCCACTTTGCCTTGGAGTCCTTTGATGCGAGCGAGGCCGGCAATGCTCCGGAATTCGCGAAAGGATCCTCCGTCTCGGCAAGCCACTTCCGCCAGGCGTCCGGCTGATGATCGTGCGTCACGCCGGTGAGTCGCGCGAGCGAAATCTCCGCCGCGTGATCGATCGCGAAGTTCGGTCCGTCCATCGCGTCCACGAGGGCATCAAGCACGCGTCGCTCGGGGAAAAATCCGAGCGTCTCGATCATCGCCAGCCGGGCGTTCGAATCATCCTCGACGGGAATGCGCCCGATCAGCAGCGTCGCGATCGCGTCCGACTGTGACGCCTCAAACGCCTGCCGCTGCACGGCCTCGAAGAGCAGTCTTGCCGCACACCACCGAACCAGCGGCGGCGCGGCTCGCACGCGCTTCCGATTAACGTCGGAAGGATCGAGCAGGAGCAGACAAGTTTCCACCCGCGCGGGATCTACGGCCGGCGCGATCGCCCGAAGCGCTGCGCAACGAACCATCGTATCCGGATCGGTTCGCGCCAGCGTGTCGAACACCTTGACGGCCCACTCCGAGCGGCCGTCCGGGCTCTTGGCCAGGCCGACGACACCCCTCCGGCGTTCATCCGGCTGCTCGGACTCCATCGCAAGCTCGAGCGATTCCTTGCTGCTGAGCGTCTTGTGCTTGCGGGCCCAATTGCTGCTGCCGCCCGAACAACCTGCCGTGTTGAGCAGCGACGCCCAGGCCAGTACCGCGAATAAGAACCCGATTCCCGACGCCGCGCGCATTTGCGGCGGCGACGAACGAGGGAGTTGGCGTGCAGTGGTAAGAGACATCGACACCGGGTTTTCAGACCGAGGCCTTAACGTCGTGAGCGAAGAACTGCTCTGGTGAAATCCATGTAACATCGACGACCGGCTGCTCCAGAAAACGCTGACCCAGCTCCCGGAAGCGCTGGGGATTGTCGCTGACATAGCAATGCAGCCGGCCGGGTTCGCTTCGATCCGCCAGCGAGTCCGTCGCCCGAAGCTGCTGCACCACCGTCTTCGCCGACTGTTCGCCCGAGTCGAGCAACGTAATCGACGGCCCGACCACCGCGGCGATCGCGTCGCGCAGGAGCGGGTAGTGCGTGCAACCCAGCACCAGCACCTTTGGATCGAGCTTCGCCACCGGCTGGAGATACTCCCGCACGATGGCAAGCGTGATCGGATCGTCCGTTCGGCGGCCTTCCTCGGCGATCGGCACGAAAAGCGGGCACGGCTTTTGCACGACGCGAACGTCGGCGTCGTATCGCCGCATCGCCTTGCGGTAGGCGTCGGAGTTGATCGTCGCCTCCGTCGCAATGACCGCGATCGTGTGACCTTCCGCCAGCAGAACCGCCGCCTTCGCCCCCGGCTCGACCACGCCGCACACCGGAATCGGCAAACTGTCGGCCAGCGCCGGAAACGCGGCCGCGCTAGCGGTGTTGCAGGCGACGACGATCAGCTTGGGATCGAACCGCAGCAGGAACTCGCAGTTCTCGCGCGCGAACCGTGTGACCGTTTCGCTGCTCTTGATGCCGTAGGGTACGCGGGCCGTATCGCCGAAATAAACGATTTCCTCGTTGGGCAGCCGCCGCTGGAGCTCGCGAACCACCGTGAGTCCGCCGATTCCCGAGTCAAACACCGCGATGCAACGATCGTCACCCGCCATCCGCGCATCCCTGCAAAGTACGAGACAATTTCCTTATCGCCGTCTCGCCATACTATCGACAATCCCCATCGATCTCAAACAGGCGAAAACCAATTGGGAAGGCGTGAGTATTCACATGGCTTGAGCCTCTTTTTCAGCCCGCTTGAACGCGATTTCCGGCGTATCGAACGGCTAGGGCTTAATCTGAAAAACGGCCCATTCGGCGTTGTCACGAACGGACTCGTTCGAATCGGACCGCGCCGCCTCGACGACCGGCAGCGCCTCGATGGCGTCGGCGCCGATGCGCCCCAAAACTTCAATCGCGTACCAGCGAAGATCCGGGTTTTCGTCCTTCGCCAGCTCGATCAGCGTCGGCACGCACTCCTTGCCAAACTGGGAGAGCGCGTAAGCCGTCGCCCGCCGATCCCGCGGCTTCTCATTTCGTAGCGCTTCGATGAGCGCCGGTATGACCCGCTCACCATCCGCCTTGCCGACCTTGCCCAGCGCGACGGTCGCCCGCATGGACACCAGGTCCTCGGCATCACCCATCGCCTCCAGCAGCGCGGGCACCGCCTCTGAGGCTGACTTGCCGATGGATCCCAGCGTCGGGGCGACGTTGGCCCGAACATCGACGTCCTCGTCCGTCAGCGCCTCGAGCAGGGTCGGAACCGCCGGCGCGGCCTTGCGGCCGAGCTTCCGAAGCGTGATGGCTGATTCAGAACGCACGCCGGTAAACTGCGACTTCAACCCCCGGGTCAGCGCCGGTAACGCCTTCTCGCCGATCGCGCCAAGCGTTGCCAGGGCCCGCCGACGAAATTCCTCATGAGGATCGAGCAAGGCCTTCGCCAAGGGCTCGACCGCATCCGCGGCGTGCGGCCCCAGTTTCTCAAGAATCTCCGCCGCGCGCATCCGAAGTTCGTGACTGTCCGAATTCAGCACGGCAACGAGCGACGGCACCGCCTCGGAACCCAGATCGACCAGCGCGTCCGACACGCGGCGACGAATCGAAGGATCTTCATCCATGATGGCCGTGATCAGCACCGGCAATGCTGGGGCGCCGATTCTCCCCAGCGCCTCGGCCGCGGCGCGGCGCGAAGGATGGGAACGGTCATTGAAAATCGTCCCGATCGCGTCAAGGACCTCCTGCGATCCCGACTTCGTGCGGCCGATCGCCGTGAGCGCCGCGTCGCTGACCAGCCGATTTGAGTCGAACACGGCGCGAAGCAGCGCGGGTATGGCGGCCGTCGCGGGACGCCCGATTGCGGCCAGGGCATCCGCCGCCAGTTGTCGCACGTACGCGTTTCGATCCTCCAGCGCATGGGCGAGGCGGCTGATGCTGTGTTCATCGTTCGGCTCAAGATCGCGCAGCGTCATCGCCGCCTCCGCGCGGACCGACCAGTCGTCATCATCGAGCAGTGCGACGATTCTGGGTGCGGCCGATTCGGCGGACGATCCGATGTGGCGCAGCGCCTTCACGGCCTCGCGCCGAACATCTTCCTCGTTGTCTTCCAGGCATTCGGCGAGCGCGGCAACCGCCTCCGGCGATCCGGCGCGAAGGCGCGTCAGCGCGTCAATCGCTTCCAGACGAAGGGTTCGATTTCTCTGCCTGAGCACTTCCACCAGCGCGGGAATCGCGGCGCCGGCGGTCGGACCGATCTTGCCGAGCGAGTTCACGACCTGCCAGCGAACGCGCAGATCGTCGTCCTTGAGCGCCCGGACCAATGCGGAGATAGAGTCGTCGCCGGTATCGGGCTCGCTGCCGATTTCGAACGCCGCATGTCGACGAACGGCCGGTGATGGGTCCGCCAGCCTCCGGATGCGATCTTCAGCGGTGGAGGCGAGCGGCTCGGATGACTTCTCGGTGGCCTCCGCGTCGGACTCAGCCGGCCGAGACGTGGCTTCGGCGTCCTCGGGCTGAGCCGCTGGCGGCTCAGCCGCGATGAGCGTCGATATCCAGATGAATGGGATCACCGCCAGCGCGATGAGCACGCCCCAAGTAGCCGCTCGAAATTGTCGTTTCGCCAGACCCATTTGGACTCCCATGTGAACAGTATGGGACACGGTATGATTCAACGTCAATTCGGCAGGTGGTTTTCGAAGCATGCGGCGATTGGGGCGGTATCGAGGCGGAAATCGCCGGGCAAGCGACTTCGCGTGGAGTCAGGGCCGTTTCGATCTCGTTTCAGTTGCACCGCTAAGATTCCCATGCGTCGCCGTCGCCCTCACACTGGAGTACAGGAGATGTCCCCATGCCTCCACGCCTGAAATGGACCGATCGCATCTGGACCTTCGATGGCCACGTCGACCTCTACCCCGACATTCTCGAACGCCTGCGCGGAACGCCGGCCCGCATTGAAGAGATGGTTCGCGAGACGAATCCCACCAATCTCACCCGCCGCGAGCGAGACGGCACGTGGTCCATCCAGGAGAACATCGGCCACCTGCTCGACCTCGACGCCCTGCACGACGGCCGCATCGACGATTTCCTCGCCGGCGCGCCGACCCTTCGCGCCGCCGACATGTCCAACCAGCGAACCCACGAGGCGCGCCACAACGAACGACCAATCGCAGAGCTCGTCGCCGACTTCCGCCGCGAACGTGGCGCATTCGTCACGCGGCTCGAACGCCTCGATCCCGCGGACTTCGGCCGGACCAGCCTGCACCCGCGGCTCAAGACCACGATGCGGCTGGTCGACATGTGCCGATTCACGGCCGACCACGACGACTATCACCTGGCGAGGATACGAGAGTTGATGAGGCTGTTCAGCGCATGAATTGACCGGCCGCGAATCTCACGCGGCGATCCTGGGCCACCTGTGAGACTCGATGCGTCAGACCGACGCCACCATGACGAGCAGAACACCGATAAGTGCGATCACGTAAGAAGGTCTCGTTCGTCGAATCATGGTTTCCCCCCTGTGATTCATGTTGATTCTGACAAGACGGCCGCATGCGCGGAATTGGAAAACAGATCAATCGGCCCGCCGCGGCTGAATCATGAGGCCTGTCGTCGGACGCTCCCGCGAGGGGCCGACTCCGCAACCATTTTCGGCCAATGTCCGATTCGCCCGAGGCAACGCTTCCGCCGCGTTTGGATTTTCCTCCCGGCCGTGGTTATCATGCGTCCGCTCCGCCCGGCTGTCGTCCGCGAAAACGCAAGACGCCGGTCGGCCGGCCGCCGAACCGTTGAGTCCGGGAGGATCCCGCTCACGCTCGATGAAAACTGACGGATTCTGGAGACCGCCATGGAAGGCACAGTATCGACGATGGATCCCGCCAATCCCGATCACGACAACATGACCGCCGACTCGCCTGATCTGTCGGCCGCAACGACGGACGCGGCTGAATCCGGCGATTCCGGCCGCCCGGCGCGGAAAAAAAATCGCGCGGCCAAACCCCGGCGCACCGGTCCCAAATCGTCGCCGACGACCGAAACACAGGATGCAACCGTGACCGACATGGCGGATGACAACGCCTCAACGCCGCCGACGGGCGAATCCGGTTTCGCGGACGACCCGCAGGATACCGAATCCGTCTCCGAAGCGAATCCGCCGATCGACGGCGATGCGTCGAACACAGAAGCTGTTCAGCCCTCCGGAAGCGAGACGCAATCGAGCCAATCACCCGCCGAACTCCTCCCCCATCGCATCGTCGAGGCGATCCTGATGTCGGCCGACACACAGCTCCCCGCCCCGAAGATCGCGGCCATCCTGGGCATCGGCACCGCGAAGGATGTTCGCAAGCACATCGAAACACTGAACGCCGAATACGCCGAACGCGGCTCCGCTTATCGCATCGAGGAAATCGCCGGCGGCTACCAGATTCTCACCCAGCCTGAATACAACCCCTGGCTGACGAAGCTTCTTCGCGTTCGGCAAGAAACAAAGCTCACCACCGCCGCGATGGAAACGCTGGCCGTCGTCGCCTACAAGCAGCCCTGCACACGGGCCGACGTTGAGGCGGTGCGCGGCGTCGCGGCCGGTGACATGCTGAACAAGCTGCGGGAAATGAATCTGGTGAAGATCGTCGGCCGCGCCGAAGAGCTGGGACGGCCGATCCTCTACGGCACGACCAGGCGATTTCTAGAAGCCTTCGGTCTTCCCTCGCTGGAGGACTTGCCGCAGGTGGAAGCGCTGAAGCTCGCCCCGGCGAAGGAGCCTGCGCCTCAATCGAAGCCTGCAAATGACGAGAGCGAGTCCGAGGCGGCGCCGATTCCGTTTCCGGAGACGATTGAGGACGATTCGGCGGCTGCGGCCGATTCGGTCGAAGATCAATCGAACTCGGACGCCTAAGCGCCATTCAACAAGAAAAGCGGCGATCCGCCGCCGCGGACCGCCGCTCAATTTCGACCCTTTATCCCGCATGCCTCCTTTCTGCCGGGTTTCGCCCCGGCGTACATTCACTGCATGAATGACTGCGATTTCATCCTGCAGCCGTTGCAATGACTGCGGAAATCACCATGCTTCCACCCCGAGCCGCGCGGGGGCGCCCTGGCGATCGGCCCGTGCCGGACGCGCCCCGTCGCGACTCCAAGGGGAGGGGAAAGCCACTCTAGGCAACTATGCCGACGTCACGGCACAAGGACAGCGTCCGAGACGCCGCCTGGATTGGCGATGGTCGCCGTGGGCGCCGTTGTTCCGGGATCGACCGGAATGTTCGGGTTGCCGGGGGTGAAGTAGGTGTAGATGTTGTCGCGACCGCGTGAGTTGGTCAGACCCGACTGA
>CALLKH010000193.1 GCA_938008425.1 uncultured Planctomycetaceae bacterium
GGTCGTCCACACGTCGCTCGTTCCGCCTCGGTCGTGGAAGAAACCGGCGACGGCATGAGCTGAACGACATCCTGACGCTATTCCTCAAGGTCGCCAACGCCATTCACGCGGCGCACCTGCGTGGTGTTATTCACCGTGATCTGAAGCCCGGCAACATTCAGATTGATTCCGCGGGCGAACCGCACATTCTTGACTTTGGAATGGCCAAGTTCGATGGCGTCGGCTCGGGTGGCAGCAGTGCCGCCGACGTGACCCGGAGCGGCCGCTTCATGGGTTCATTGCCCTGGGCCTCACCCGAGCAGGCTGCGGGGCGATTCACCGAGGTAGATGTCCGCAGCGATGTGTATGCGCTCGGCGTCATTCTCTACCAGATGCTCACCGGATCATTTCCCTATCCTATTGACGGTGGACCGGCCCAGGTGCTCAACGTTATTCAGAACGTGGAGCCTACGCGCGCACGGACGCGCAATGGCCTGATCGACGATGAATTGGAAACGATTGTCCACAAGTGTCTCCAGAAAGATCCTGCGCGCCGCTATCAATCTGCCGGCGAACTTGCAGAGGATTTGCGCCGGCATCAGGCCGGCGAGCCCATTGCCGCGAAACGCGACGCTCTCCCCTATTTGATTAGGAAGGCCGCCCGCCGCTACGCCATCCCCGTTGTGATAGGTACGGCATTTATGCTGCTCGTGTTCATCGGGCTGGTCATGTCGCTGGCGTCAGAAAGAAAGCAGGCTCGCGAGCACGCCCGCGCCGAGTACGAGGCGGCGCACGCGCGCTCGGTCAATTCGCTGTTGCAGCAATTACTGACCGGTGCCAGCCCCTATCACAACACCAATCGCGAAGTCACAGCACTCGAGCTGCTTGATAACGCTGCCCGAACGCTTGAAGTCGGCGCCGCCGACCGGCCTGACGTGGAGGCGCGGGTCCGGATCACGCTGGGCGCGGCGTTTTTCGGCATCGGACATCCGAAGGAAGCCGCTCAGCAACTGACCGCCGCTCTGAAGATGTGGACTGATCTGCGCGGCGACGAGTCTCCTGAGATTGCGGAAGCGCTTGGACTGCTCTCCATGGTGCGTCTGGTGGAGGGCGATCGAAATGAATCCGAATCGCTGGCCCGCCGCTGCCTGGACATGTCGCGCCGCCTGTACTCCGGCGATCACGTGCAGACGGGAATTGCTTTGGAGTGCGTGGCAAAAATCCAGGTCGACCAAGGTCGCTCGGCCGAGGGAGAATCTCTATTGCGCGAGGCCGTCGCCCTGTATCGAAGGGTCGAAGGCGAGGACAGTCTTCGGGTCTCAAGAGCGCTGGTCAACCTGGCGCGGGCGCTCATGCACGATCGCTCCAAAAGAGCCGAGGGGCTTCAGGTTCTTGAGGACGCGCTCGTCATCAATCGTCGGCAATTCGGCGGAAAACATGCCGACATGGTGCAAAACCTCACCGCCCTTGCAGATGCCCTGGCATTTAACCAGAACGACACAGAAGCCGAGGCGCGCTATCTGGAAGCCATCGCGCTGGGGCGAGAGGTCTTTGGCCCTGATCATCCGGACGTGCTGTCGCCCCAGGCCAATCTTGCAACCTTGTACATGCGCACCAACAGGCTTGCGGAGGCCGAGGCCCTGATGAGCCAGGCCCATGAAGCCGAGTTACACATCTTCGGGCCGGACAGTCCACGACATATTTCTCATGAACAATCGCTCGGCGAACTTCGAGAACTGATGGGAGACATGCCGGGCGCCGAGGTCCACTATCGATTGGCCCTCGCGCATGCCAGTCGGATCAATGCGAAAGGGGATACGCCCACCTGCATTGCTCGCTCGGGCCTCGCGATCCTGCTGGTGGATGACGGTCGTTACGACGAAGCAGAGGCCCTATTGGACGAGCAAATACAGAATGCCGACGCGGACTCGGTCCTCACCAGATGGTGCATCTTCCACGCCAAATCCCTCCTGGGCGAAATTCGAATGAACGAAGGTCAGCTTGCGGAGGCCGAGCACTTATTAAAAGAGGGCGCCGACGTGCTGCGCACTACTCCGCTCGCAGGGGCCCGCCGAAGGCGCCGCGCGGTCGAACAACTCGCCAGCTGCTACGACCGATTGAACATCGCATCGCCGGGAGCTGGTTACGATACCAAGGCCACTCTCTGCCGGGAACAGCTTGCGCCCTGAGCAGCACTCTTTCAAAGAATAGTCTGAATCCGTGTAAGTGTCGCGCCACTTTCGGCTTGCGATATCGCTTCGGGTGGAATAGATGTCCTCAAACAAAGGACATTCATGTGAAGCTGGACGCATTACAATTCCAAGCATCGTGCGATGGCGACGAACGCTGAGGACGGTTGGTCGAGTCGAGTGCTCGCGCGCGAAGTTGGTAACCAAGTTGGTCCGTCGCCATCTGCCGGTGTGTCGCATTTGGGTTAAAAGTTACCAGTTCGCCACTCTCGAACTTCGTTCTTACCAACAAGAACGGCGATAAGGCCGTATGTTGCAAAACGATTGAATTCCAGTTGAGATTTCCCAGGTTGGACGTCGTGGGTTCGAATCCCATCGCCCGCTTGAGATCCCCATCAAACTAACACTTGCACCGGAATGACAGTCTCGGGCTTCGCGGAGGTAACGAGGACAAACGCTCCCTGTTGAGCGTCGTAGGTCCTTCTTCTTTTGGGCGCATCGGGTGCCACCGAATCGAGTGTAATCCGCCAGCGGAACCGACTCCCATTGGAACGGATGGCGGGCGGTGATAGAATAGTCATGGTGGCGTTTTGGCTTTTTTCTCCCCCGGAGTGAACCTGTGCGCGGATTTCCAGACCTATCTTTGCACGCTGCCTGCCTCGTGACCTTGTTCTTGAATGTGGCCGTCGCAAGCGGTGCCACGACCACCTTCCGGGTGCAGGTTCCAACATCGACACCGTTGGGCGACGTGATCTACATCGCCGGAGACTTCCAAGGCTGGAATCCCGGCGATCCTGCCTACGCGCTCACCCTGCAACCAGATGGTCGATGGCAGATCACGCTGAGCCTGCCGGATGCAAGCCCGATTCAGTACAAGTTCACCCGGGGCAGCTGGCCGAAAGTCGAGAAAGGTCCCAACGGCGAGGAGATCCCCAATCGGACGTACACGCCCCAGGGTACCGCGACAATCAACCACGTCGTCGCCAACTGGGCTGACATTCCGCCGTCAACCATCACCGGCCACGTTGAGTCGTTCGTGTTCGCCCCGTTTCTTGCCGGCCGTCGTTGCTGGGTCTATCTGCCTCCCGATTACTTCCAGAGCACCGCCCGGTATCCCGTGCTGTACATGCACGACGGACAAAACCTGTTCGACCAGTTCACCAGCTTTGCAGGCGAATGGCGCGTGGACGAAACGTGCGAGTTGCTCATCGGCAACCGCGAGATCGAGCCGATCATCGTGGTCGGGATCGAGAACAGCCCTGCCCGGTGCACCGAATACACGCCGTGGTTCAGCGCTTCGCAGGGTTGCGGCGGCGGCGGCGATGTCTACCTCCAGGCGATTCGAGACGTGCTGATCCCGGAGGTGAACCAGCGCTATCGAACCCGGACGGGGCCGGCGAACACTTACATGGCGGGTTCGTCGCTTGGGGGTTTGATCTCCGTGTACGCGGGGTACGCATACGACAGTGCCTGGGGGCGTGTCGCGGGTGTGTCACCTTCCTACTGGTGGGCGAACCAGGCGATGCTCACTTATGCAGCCGGCGCGACGAAGCCGGCAGACCTGACGCACTTCTACCAGGACATGGGCACGGCTGAGTCCGGACTCGCCAATCTACGGACGATGCGTGACATCGCCGTCGGACAGGGGTTCGTGGAAGGCGACGATCTTCTCTCCGTGGAGGCCCCGGGCCATACGCATAGCGAGACTTACTGGGCGCTGCGCCTGCCCAACATCCTGCGATACCTGATCGATCCCCCGCCGGTTCAACCGGGCGATATGAACTGCGACGGCGATATCGACATGGCCAGCGCCCTGCCCCTCTTTGTTGAC
>CALLKH010000194.1 GCA_938008425.1 uncultured Planctomycetaceae bacterium
GGGACTCGACCGAGCGGAATGGGCCCAGTTCGTTCATGCCGACTGCGTCACCATTGCCGCGGGACGAGTCGCCGGCGCCGCCGCGCGGGGAACGACGGTTCCCCGCGGGCGGCATCTTCCCGGCCATCGCGCTTAGATCATTTCATCGGCGTCGGTCGACGTCGCGGCCTGCGCGCCCTCGGGCTTTGTACGCTTGAACACGCGCCGCGCGAATCGCTCCGAAACGCGCGCGAAGCGGTATCTGCGAACGTCGAGCGTCGATGACTTGCCGTCCGGTCCCTTTGCGAGCACGAAGGGAAGACAGACGTCGAGCACCTTGAGCACGATGCCCGAAGGTGGCAGCCAGAGCAGCTGCTTCGGCGCGGAGTTCTCCTTCAGCCACTCCGGGCAGAACATCGGCACGTGCTCTCCCACGACGTGAAGAACCGCGACAAACGCGCCCTTCTCGATGTCCTCCGGGGCGATCGGAGTTGCAATCATGGTCTCAGTGCTCATTGCTGCACGCCGTGCGATCGGTTTCTCCGCCGATTCGCGATTCAAAGCGACCGAGTTCTCCGGGCCGCGGTCGAGTGAACAGAACTTGTCAATGCACAGGGCCGGAGCCCCACGTGCGGCAGCGTTCGAACCCTCGCGAAACGCACGACTTCCTGCGTACGCGCGAGAGATCGATCATCGAAGAACGCTCGCCGAAACTGGAATTGGATGGACGCTTGGCTTTATTGAATTACACGCCGGAATTTGAACGGCGCAACGGACTGCACAGTTCAACGACAATGCGCGCGTCGAACCGGGCGGTATCCTGATATGTGGGCAGTCTCAATAACATGATTCTCTCCAGGCGGGAGATACTATACGTCCTGCAATGGGAATGTCAATGAAATGTTGACAGCCAAGTCACCGGCGCGCGGCCGCGTCGCGGCCATTCAGCGTAGTGTGCGAAGGGAAGAAAAAGGCCGATCGCCGAATTGGATCAGCGAGTCAAGGGGCCGCATAGTTTCCGCCCGGGCCGGCGGAAGCGGCGGCGCCGCGATCGAGAACCTGCACCGTGGTGATGCCGCGGTACTCGATATTGTCTCGCGTGATCATGAGCACCGTGATGCGATGAATGCCGGGCGTCTCCAGTATCTTGACACCGCTCGGCTCGTCGCCCATCCACTGGTCATTATCCTTCCAGAGGAAGTCGGCGCCTTGGCTGACGTTCGGCTGAACGTCGACGCTGTAAGAAAGGTAATAGGGCGCCGTTCCGACGGCTGGTCCTTTCACCTTGATGCCTATGCGTTTCGCCCGGCCGGCGTCGGCGACGGTCCGCGGCTTCGAGGTTTCATCCGGCGGCGTGGTCGATCGATTCGAATCGGTCGGCGTACGCGTCGCGACCGGCGGCGGCGAGTAACGCTCGGACCTCGCGGGCTGGGCGTTGGTGCGCGGTGAATCGCCCGCGGTAATACCGTCGGTGCCGGTCGTTCGAGTCGGCGTTCGCGGCTCGGGCCGCGTGGCCCGCTCGAATGGGTAGTTTCGACCGGCTGTCGTGCTGGTGTAGGCGACCGGCGGTCGACGATTGTCCGGCCGGATGGGTTCGCTGTACGGCGTCGCGCCCGTCGGCGACGGCCGAGTGTTGGAGGCGAGCACCGGGTTCAGCAGCATCGGCGGCGAAACCTGGGCGACGAGTTCCGGCGGCGGGTAGTACTCGGTCATCTGCACCTGCGCGACGGTCTGCATGGCCTCGACCGGTCGCAGCGGCGTGATGCCGATCTGCTCCGCGAAGAACGCGGCCGCGGTCTGGGGGATTCGCCGGTGGCCCATCGAGTCGATCATCTTCCCGCGAACGGTTCGGAAGTTTCGTGCGAGGTACCACGCGACGGCCTCTTCAGACTCGCTCTTGCAGGCCGGCAGATCGCCGTCTCCGATGAACACTGCCACCGGAATACGATCCTTGTACCGCGACACCGTCTCTTCAATCATCATTTTCTGAGAGAAATTCGAGAGCCGCGTCGCGATGCACGAGAACCGCTCGGGGAATCGATTGGGGAAGTAATGCGCGAGATAGCCGCCGCAGGACCAACTGGTGGAGAGCACGTGGTCCGGGTCGGCCAGCGTGGTCTCGAAGACATGGTCCATGATGGCGAGAACGTGATCGCGATCGCGAAGGACGTAGCCGTGCTCCTTGGTGAGCGGATACTCCATGAATGAATCAGAGGTTTCCAGCTCGGGGGCGCAGACGACGTAGCCGTAGATGTCGGCCTGCTTCTCCCACTCGCGCTCCTGGGGGATCGCGTTGTCGTACGGCTTCATCCCGTGAAAGGTCATGACCAGCGGCCACTTTCGAAACCGCGGGTAGAGCGGGTGACGGCCGTTGCTCTTGACGTAGTCCACCGGAAGGTAGAGGTGATAAACGGCGTTCGTTCGAGGCTCGACGACGCGTCGGTACATGCCCTCGCCGCGCGGCTGCGGTACGGCGCATCCTGCCGTCAGCCCAAGGCCAATGAGGCCCAGGAGGGAAAGGAGTTTGATTGTTCGTAGGGTCATTCTGAGCTCGTCATGTCTTCCGAGGGATCTATCAGCCGGGTCCAACGGGCTCTTTGCCGTGCCGTTTCGATCATACCGCGAGGATCGAACGAGCAAGCGCAGGAGCCTACCTTCTATCGACCAGAACGCCGTTTCGGGGGGCGACTCGGCGGTTCTGCGAGGTCCCAAATGGATTCAGCGTCGGAACTTAGCATCCTATACGAGATTCGCGGCCATATCCATCACCGGCCTCCAAACCCCGTAAATTCCTTAACTTATATAATTGTACGAATCAATAGCAGCGAGGATTGGCCGAAAGTGCCAGGAAAATCGGCCCCCACGGGATTGATTTTCGATGTTTCGAGTCGGCTTAAATTTTTTCGGGTAGATGAAGGCGGGAACTATCGTACGAAGTTCGCCTCAAGGACATCGACTTTCGAGTAGCCCATCAGCGTTCCGGTCGCAAAGGCGAGATCGACCAGCGAGACCTGATACGCGACGACGGCCGCGATCTCCCGGGACTGGGCCTCACCCAACTGGGCCAGTGCTTCGAACACCTCCCGCATGGTGCGTGTCCCCTGATCGAATTGTTTGCGTTCGGCCTCGTAGTTCATGCCCGACAGGATCGCGGCCTGTCGTGCGGCGAGGATGCGCTGCCAGTTCTGGTTCAGGGTGTCGAGGGCGTCGTAGACTTCCTGGCGGATGGCGAGTTCGCGGGCGGCGCGGGTGGCCAGCCGCTGCGTTCGCGTGAGCACGGCCTGTCGCAGGCGCGACTTTCGAAGCTCGTTGGTGACGGGAATCTCTCCCTTGATGCCGATGCCGTATTCGCTGTTGTCGAAGTCCCACGCGCCCTGCCACGCGGTGCCGAACGTGCCGCCGCGATCGACGATGCCGTACTCGAAGTCGAGCGAGATGAGCGGCAGCGTCTGGTTCTTCGCGAATTCGATGCGAAGGTCGTCCGCGGCGATTGCGAGTTCCATTTCGAGCATTTCCATGCGATGGGCGAGGGCGTCGGCGGCGAGGGCGTCGGCGTCCAACTGGTACTGAAGCAGCCTCGGCGGCGTGACAATGTTCATGCGCGTCGACGATTTGATGTCGACGCCGTCGATGTTCAGCACGCGTTTGAGATCGCGCTCCTGAATTCGTTCGACCGTTTCCGCGATGATGAGGGCCTCGCGCTGAAGCGCGACGCCGACTTCAGCGCGGATTTTCTCGACCGGCGCGACCAGTCCTTCGTCCGCGCGTTTGATGACGATCTCAAGGTTTTGTTTGGCCAGTTGATCGAGTTGCCGGCGGACTTCGAGCAACTGCCGGGCGCCGTACAGCTTCCAGTACGCCTTCTCCGCCGCGGCCAGCAGTCGAATCGCAACCAGCTTGGTCCTCGCCACCGTCGATTTGGAATTCAGTCTCGCAATTCGGATCGAGGCGAGATTGACGTCGATGCCGGCGTCGCGAAGCAACGGCTGGCTCAGCGAGAAGCCGGTCGTGGATAGGGTCTGATCCGATGGAAACGGTGAGAGCTTGGTGTCGCGATCGAAGCCCTGCCCGACGCGGATTCGCGCGCCGGTCGGCAGTGGAACCGTGACGCCGAAGCTCAAATCAATGTATTCCTTCTGCTGTTCGATCTCGGTGAACTTCGCGAACACGCCGTCGAGCGAACTGGAGCCACCCGACGATTTGCCGCCGGCGAGCCCGGAATTGAACGCCTTGACGGCCTTGTCGGCCAGCGACGACTTTTCATCGATTTGCACCACGTCGCCGTCGAGCGCCGGGAGGTCCTTGCGCTTGAACGATGCCCCGACGTTGATCGTCGCGTCGAACTTCGCCTCTTCCTCGCTGATCTTCGCGGCGGCGATGGCCGGGTCGATCGAATAGATGGCGAGGTCAAGGTTGTTTCGAAGAACATGCAGCCGAACCTGGTCGATGGCGAGATCGATCGACTCCGCCGCGGCGATCGCAGGTTCAGGTTTCTCAGTGGAGTTCAGTGCGGCGAGGCCCTGTTCGACAGTTGTCGGCTCACCGCGCGATGCCTTTTCGAAGTTTGCGAGCGAGATGTCGCGAAGGCGCTCATCGAGCCGGCGTTCGAATTCGGGATCGAGATCGCCGCGCCAGAGCGAACAACCAAGCATCGCCGGCAGCATGGCGAGCGCGATGAGCGCGCGCAGCACGGCCGTGCCGGAGACGAATCTCCCACGCGCCCGAGTCTTTGCGGCGAATCGCCGGTCCTGCATCAGCCGAGTGATCATTGGCCTGTGCCGTCCTTGCCGGCGTCGGCGGAGGGTTCGTCCGCCGCAATCACCGGGGGGAAACCGTTCAACTGCCGCCACGCCTCGTAGCCGAGCGACACGCGATTCAGCAGCACCCATCCCTTGGCTCGAACGCCCTGACGCAGATAGCGCGCGTCCGGCCACGGCTCATCATCGGTTGCGGGAACGACCAGGATTCTGAACTGCCCCTTGCCGTTGTCGGTCGAGTCAATGAGTGCCACGGTGCCGCCAAAGGTTCCGACTGCCACCGACGGCCATCCGACGAACTGAACCGCCGGCCAGCCTTCGAATTGAATCCGGACGTGCGAACCTTCGCGCACCAGCGGCGCGTCGTTTCCATCCATCCAGAGTTCGACCGAACGGTCCTCAGTCTGCGGCACAAGCACCATGAGGCAGTCGCCGGCCTTCACAATCTCCCCGTCCTGATTCACGGTCAGTCTGAAAACGATGCCGTCCCTCGGCGCGCAGACCTGCTGCGACTGCTGTCGCGAGATGCTGACCTCGAGCTTGACCAACTTGGCCTTGGCGTCCTGCACCTGCCCGCGCGCGTCGTTCAGCGTCGCCCGCGCCGAGTCGATTTTCGACTCGGCCTCGGCGCGAATGCGATCCAGTTCGGCCTCCACGGCCTGCTTTTCATTCGCGGAGGAAGTGAGCGACGCCTCCGCGCCTTCCAATGCGTTGCGAGTCATTTCGAAGTCGCGTTCCGCCACGTCGTAGTCGCGGCGGGAGACCAGGCCGTCGGCGAGCAGGTTTTCGTGTCGGCTCAGTTGCGCCCTGGCCGCCTTCAGTGCCGCCTGTGCCGATTCGAGGGCCGCGGTCGCCGCCCTCACTTTTTCGCCCGCCATGTCGACGCGAAACGAACCGGCCGCCACGGCCAGGTCGCGGGTCGCCTCGAGATTCGCGACCTGTTGCTCATAGGCGCCGACCTTATCGCGGCTGGCCTCGTACTTTCCCTGCAGGGCGTCCTTCTCCCGGTTCAATCGTTCAACCAGATCCGGGTCGATGTCCGAGATTTCGACGAGCGGATCACCCGACCTGACGACCGAACCTTCACGCACGTACCATCGAACGACACGTCCGGCGATCGGCGCCTCCACGCTCTGGCGGCGATCGAGCGGCGCGAGGGCGACGACGCGTCCGGCGCACCGGAAGTTCTGCTGCCAGGGAACGAAGGCCACGAGAATCGGCAGCGCGCACAGACCCGCCGCCACGATGCGGGCCATGCGCCCGATCCAGGGCGGCCGCTGGACGATGTCCAGCGCGGCGAATTGATTAGCGTAGGTGACTTGATCCATATCGTTCTGAACCTCACAGGCCGGTCGCATTGCTCAGGAGCGGGCTCCGATCGCGGGCGCCGGCTTCATGGCGACCGAGTCGCCCCCGGCATCACGCAGGTGGATGTTGCGCCCGAGGCCCTTATGCGCCAGTGTGCGCCGCCCCAGGATGATCACGGTCCACTGGCGGTTGGGGTCCAGGATCGCCGTCAGCACCGCGTCGCGGGCCTCGTTGTCGAGATCGTCGAGCACGTCGTCGAGAATCAGGACGCGCGGGCGTCCGACGAGCGCCCGGGCGATCATGAGACGCATGGCCTGCCCGGCGGAGAGCGGCGAGCCCGAGGTGGTGAGCGACATCGAGAGCCCGTCGGGCATGTCGCGAATCTCGTCGAGAAGCCCGACGTCGGCGAGGGCGGATCGAATCTCCGCGTGGGTGACATCCTCGCGGCCCATTCGGATGTTCTCCTCGAGCGAGCCCTCGATGGTGCCGACGCCTTGAACGACGGCAACATGTTCACGGATCGACTTGAGGCTCATCTCGCGCAGGTCGACGCCGTCGAGGCTGATTCTGCCGGCCGAGGGGGCTCTAAGACCGATGGCGAGCTCGGTTAAGACGCTCTTGCCGGTGCCGTGGCCTCCGACGATGCAGACGCGCTCGCCGGACGCGACACTCAGGTTGAGGCCGTCGAGAACAGGCTTGTGTCCGTCGAAGGTGAAGGAGACCTGTCGCATCTCCAGCGCCATGCCGGGCGACTGGGCGGTGTGATGCCGGCCTTCATCGCGTTCGAGCGGCAGGTCCATGAGATGCCCGAGTTTGTCCACGGCTGCCAGGAGGTCGTAGACGCTTTCAAATTGCTTGCCGAACTTGAACAGCGACGCCAACACACCCGAAACGATGAGCTCCGCGGCCACCAGCTGGCCGAGCGTCAACTGGCCTTCGAGAACCAGCCAGCCGCCGAGCGTGAGCAGGGCGGTCGCGGCCAGCACCTGGAGCGAGATGAAGCCGATGATCTGGCGCAGGACGATCGCGAAGTGGCGTTGACGGGAACGGACGTATTCAACCGTGAGCAGGTCCGCCCGGTGGCGGCCGAAATCGGCGGCGCCTGCGAGCTTGAAGACCAGCGGGTGGCGGGCCATTTCCTCGAGTGCCGCCGCGACGGCGTACTTGGCCTTGGATTCGTTGATGGCCGTCGGGATCGCTCCCCGGCCGAGGACGACGACCACGAACCCCACCGCCAGGATGAGCGTGGCGTCGAATGCCAGAAGAAAGGGATGGTAGAACGCGAGAATCAGAAGGCCGACCAGCGCCTGGAGCAGGACGGTGGCGCCATCAAGCAGCAGCATGGCCGCGACCTTCTGAACCGTGACGATGTCGAAGAACCGGTTGACGAGTTCGGGGCCGTTCTGCCGGTCGTAACACTCGGCGCGAACGCGTGGCAGTCGATCAGAAAGATCCGCGACCACGCGAACAAACAACCGTCGCTGAAGAATCTCGATGATGTAGGTTTGAAGGGTGCGAATGGCGCCGGCCATGGCGAGGAACCCGAAGAGCAGGATCGCAAGAATCACGAGCGGCTGAAGGTACCCGCCGAATGAGACGAAGTTGACGAGCGCCTGCACCGTGATCGGCGTGGCGAGCGTCAGGATTCCGACGGCCACCGAGAACAGGATGACCAGCGCGATATCGCGGCGCTCCGCGGAGAAGAGCGCAATGAGTCTGCGGATCGGTCCCTGCGCGGGATGAACCGCTGAAACAGACAACGCCTTGGGAGCAGTGGTGGTCGGACTCATCAGGACTGCCTCAGTTGAGCGGTTCGAGCTTCCGCGTCATGTTTCCTGTATTCGGCCGCGCTCGAGAACTTCGCGAATGCTGCGGGACAATCGTTCCGCCGCCCGGGTGATGGCGGACTCCAGTTCGAGGTCTCTGACTTCCGCGATGACGATGCCGGACGGTCGCAACTGGGCCTCCATGTGGCACCAGTAATCCAGTCCGTCGGTCGACTGGCCGCCGTCGCCGAAGCGAATGTTGACGCGGGCGATGCTCGACTCGAAGCGGCCCAGGCTGTATGCCACGCGCCGACGGGCGAATTCCCGAACCCGCTCCGCCAGTTGGCCCCTTAATCCGGTGATTCTGAGTTGCACGCGGCACGTCCTCGTTGATGTTCCTGTTAGAGCAATGTGAAGAGTCTAGATTTTCTGGATAGATAGGACAAATAGATAATACAGCATTGAAACTTACATTTTCTCTAAGTATGATCCCGGCATGGACTGGCTGAATTACCATCATCTGCTGTACTTCTGGACCGTCGCCCGCGAGGGCACGCTGTCGGCGGCCGCCGAGCGCCTTCATCTCGCCCAGCCGACGCTCTCGACCCAGATCAAGGCGCTGGAGCGGTCACTGGGCGTGCGCCTCTTTGAACGCGCGGGGCGGCGGCTTCAACTCACCGAGACCGGCCGTCTCGTGCTTCGATACGCAGACGACATCTTCGCGATCGGCCGCGAGCTTCTGGATTCCGTGCGCGGCCGGCCGACCGGGGCGCCGCTTCGGCTTCAGGTCGGAATCGTGGACGCGGTGCCGAAGCTGATCGCCAACCAGCTCCTGGTGCCGGCGCTCGCGGCGGATCCGGTCCGGCTGGTCTGCTTTGAAGGCAAGATCGAACAGCTTCTCGCACGACTCTCAAACCACGAACTGGACATGGTGATCGCCGACTCGCCCATTCCCGCGAATCTGAATATCAGGGCGTTCAATCATCCGCTCGGAGAATGCGGCGTGACCATCTTCGCCAGCACGCGCGCGGCGGCGAAATTGCGCCGCTCGTTTCCGAAGTCCATGGACGGCCAGGCCTGGCTGCTGCCGACGATGAACAACAGCCTCCGGCGATCGCTCGATCGCTGGTTTGATTCGAACAAGATCCGGCCGACGATCGCGGGCGAGTTTGACGATAGCGCGCTGATCAAGGTGTTCGGGCAGCAGGGCCTGGGCTGCTTCGCGGGGCCGACGGCCATCGAGCGCGAGATCATGCGGCAGTACCAGGTCGGCATCGTGGGTCGAATCGATTCGGTGCGCGAGCAGTTTTTCGCCATCACGATGGAGCGAAAGTTCCACCATCCCGCGGTGATCGCGCTGGCGAATGCCGCGAAGTCCGACCTTCTGAAACCGCGCAAGGGTTGATCGCAGGAGGATCGCTGAGAACGGGACGAACACCATGATCCCGTTCCGCTCCCGGCGTGCGGGGCTGGAGTAATTCACGATTGAGTGAACCCAGCGTTGACGAAATTCCAGGCCGCTTCAGCGGTCTTTCCCGAAGGGCCATAGACCAGTCGTTCACGACTGGTTCGCAGCCACGGCACGCTGCAACGCTGAGTTCATCCAGATTCAAGCCCGCTTCAGCGCGCTTCTCTCCCGCCTTCAGGCGATCTCACCCTTAGTCAGGCAAGTGCCTGAAGGCCTCCGAAGTTTGGTAAGCGCGTTGAAACGCGCTGACGGAGTCGCGTGACGCCGAGCACCAGTCGTAAACGACTGGCCTGAGGCCCACCTTCGGTGGGAAAGGCCGTTGAAACGGCCTGGTGCGATGCCGATGCCTTCGCGCCAGTTCTACGGTTGTGTAAAACCGACGCGAAATCGCTATCCGGCAAAGATCGTGAGGGCTGAGATCTG
>CALLKH010000195.1 GCA_938008425.1 uncultured Planctomycetaceae bacterium
CGTCTCAAGACCGGCAATTCGCTGGGCCCGCGCGAGCTGGAAATCTCGGTGAGCGAAATCAAGACGACTCGCCGGTTCGCGGAAGAGGTGGAGGAGATCAACCGCTCTTCGGATGCGATGACGGTTGTCCGCTGGGGGCAGGGGTATTTTCAGGCCGATCTGACGTCGCTTGCAAGCCAGTGCATTGCCAGGGCGCTGGCACTGGACGCCACGCTGTTGGATCAGCCGCTGGCCGAGGGAAGCGAACCTTACGTCAGGTTCTGGAACGAACGGGCATTCAGAATTCGATCGAACGCCACTGCGTCGGACGACGCAACGGCGCTATTTTCCCTGGCGAAATGGGCGCACACCGCCGGACTTGGTGATCACGCCCGCGAGACGCTGCGTTTCGCCTGGCAGGCGAATCCGCGTGCGCCCGAGGTTGAGCGGCTCGCCGCCGAATGGGGCGTGCTGCTTCAGCCCTGGATTTCGCCGGACCTGACGGCGGCTACCGGGCTGAGCCTGTTCACCAGGACGATTCGCGATCAAGGCCAGGACGTGCCGGCGCAGAGCGGACGGGAATTCTTTCTCATGCCGATTCGATACCGGCCCGACGCCGGCCGGCGCGTACTGTCGCGCCTGGTCATGCCGAAGGGCGATCGCACCAGCTTTTACGGCGTCTACCCCCTCTATCGCCAGCCCACGGCAGGTGTGCTGGCGGAGGGGATCGAGGCCGTCGTCCATGAACGAATGGAGTTGCGTTCGAATCACGAAGGCCATTCCGAGGTGATCTGGAAGAACAATTCCGCACCGCGTTCGATCGTGGACGAAAAGGCTCGACAGGAGGTGATTCGATCCCGGCCGGAAACCGAGCGGCCCTCGGGGTGGGCGGTCATGATTCTGGAGATCGATCCGGCGCTTTCGGTGCTGCGATTCGAGTGGGACGACGGGTTTTCCGATGTCATTGACCTGGCGTATCTGCGCGGTTCAAAGGCGGCGGTGTCGGGACCGATCGACGAGGCCGGCGTCTCTGATCGCGTGAGGAAATCGCTTGAGCTGATCCAGAGCGGATCGGCCGCGATGGGTGAGCTCGCGTTGATGGAGTTGGGCCTGATTCGCCGCCGGATTCCCACCGAAAAGTCGAACGAATGGGCGCGACGCGTCGTTCCGTCGGTGCTGGAGGCGGGCGGTCGCCGGGAGGAGCAGATTCGATTCGCGGCATGGCGTTATTTTTCACTTCAATCCGGCGTGTCGAGGGTGACCCGCGAGGCCATTGAGTCATCGTCTAATCGCATCAAGCACGCATGGATCAGCCTGTTCGAGCAGTATTCCGAAAAGTCGACGGCGGCCAATCCGCTGATTGCCCGCGAACTTCTCTATCCGATGCTGTCCACGGGAAGTGAGCCGGTGTGTGAGCGTGCGGTCGGGGTTTTGCTTCAGCTCGGCGGCGACGTGGACTGGTCGCGAATCGGCAAGGCGTCACGCAACGCCCAGATCGCGTCGCTTCGCCGGCTGCGGGGGCTGCCGAGGGATGTCGCGCTGCAGGCACTGCTGACGATCATGAAGGCGGCGAGAATCTCCTCGGCCGATGCGATCGCCGAATACGTCGAATCGATGAAGCTCTCGCTCAGCGATCCGCGTGATCCGCTGCTGGTCAAATGGGGAACGTTGACAACCGAGGCGGATCGTGTCGCGCTGATCACGGTGCTGTCTCCGACGCGTTTGTACGACCTGGTCTATTCGGAGAGTTTTGAGGCCATCCTGAAAACAGCCGAGCGGAAACGCTGTTCGCAGAATCTGCGAAAGCGGATTCTACGGCTGACAGTGGCACAGGCCGCCATGAGACTGGACGCCGGAAAGCCGCCGGAGGGCCTCGCGACGGGGTTTCCGGTGCTGTCGCGCATCGGTTCGAGCGACCCTGTACGAAAGACCCTGCTTCGGGCGGCGGAAAGCGATGATCCATCGTTGCGAAGGGACGCGCTGTCGGTGCTGCTGCGGCAGGGGTACGCCCACGACGCCGCCGACGCCATGATGAAGGTGTGCCGCTCCGAGGATGATGTTCTTGCGGAATTCGAGGCGCTGGCTGGGCGAGACGACGCCGCCGGATCCGATGGATTTCTTACGTTCTGCGGGCGATTGATCGATCATCGACGGCCGATTGTTTCCCAGGCCGTGCTTCGCCACCTCACTGCGCTGGTCGCGGCGCGACCGGCATCGAATCAGTGGCGGCTTCTTGCCACCGTCAAAATGGGAGTTGATTTCGAGTCCCTTGCTGAACTGACGGCGTCGCTTCGGCCGTCCGCGGCGGGGGTGACGCTTCGATGGCTGACAGAGCTTGGGCACTTCTCCCGCCAGGATCAGCAGAGCTTCTCCGCGTCGCGTAATGAACTTCAGCGCCGGCGCCAGCTTCGCGAGATCGATCGCAGGCGGGCGCTCCTGGCCGACGGCCGATACGGCGTGATCGCGGTGCTGGAATCGACGCGCGCGGAGGAATATCAGCTTGAGTCGCTGCTGGATGGAGCAAGCGTCTCAGGCCTGCGCTGGTCGATTCCACAGCGATGGACCCTTGAACTTCCGCCGGTCACCATCGAATCCAAACTGGAGGGCGGCGCCTACAGGGTTCTCTCCGATGGGAACGAAATCGGCGTCGGCATGGCCCGGAATCGGGAACGCTCCATTCGGGCGCCCGAGGCGTTTCTGCCGGCGCTGACGGACCCGGACTCGAAGCTGCTCGGCTCGGAAGGACTGGGTTGGCCCGCGCCTGTTTCAATGGGCGGGGTGTCGCCGATCAAGGCTACGGGTCCGGCGCTGCTGCCGGGCAATCGGCCGGTCCTGGATGAACCCAAGGCGGATTTCATGACGCTGGATGTCACCCGGCCTCTTGCGGCCGCGCTCGTTCAGAAGGGCATCATTTCAAACGAGACCGCCGAAGCCTGGAAGGAGCAGCCGATTCGAGTGACGCTGCGATACGCGGCGTTCGGATCGTATGTCGGCGTGAGCCCCATGCGGCCGCTGCCGGTCGAAAAGACGGCGGGAGCTTGGCACCTGTTCAATGTCCTGCTCGTGCTTGAGCGATTGGACTAGGCTTTGTTCGTCACGAACATCACTTGATTCTTCTGTAGATCAACTCCTGCACTCTTCGCTCCTTCTCGCGGCTCGCGTCGAATATGTCGAACGTGTGATGATCGTTATCGATGATGCGGGAAACATACCGGATGAGCTTTCCGTACTCACCGGTCATGGGTTCATCAATGGTGCCGAACGCCGTCCAGACGTTGTCTTCCATGCCGCCTGAAATGGTGAACAGGCTGGTGACCATGTTGTCGATGTAGGAACCGACGTATCGCTTTCGGGCGTTGTCGTAGCCCGTGTAGCAGATGCTTTCGTACGGTTGCCCCATGAATTCGCCGGTCTGGCGTTCCTCAAGCCAGCGGCCGCTCAGAATCATGCGGGCCTCGGCCCTGCCTTTGGATTCCGGCGCCGTGCCGCCCTCGGGCACGCCGCACCACATTCGGCGCGTGACTTCCCACGTGCCGACGAGCGGCTTGAGCTTTTCATGCGCCTCACTGGGCGTGCAGGCGGCGGTCCATTTGGCCATCATCTCGGCATCGGGCATGCCTTCGCTCATGATGCGATCCTTTCATTGATTCTCCGGGTTCATGACGACTTTTCGATTGCGGCCTTCAGCCGGGCAAGCTGACCGCCGTCCTGTTTCTTCATCATGGCCAGAATAAGCGGGGCGATCAGCGCCGCGAGGCCGCGACCGACGACGTCGGCCACGAGTTCGACGCGCGTACCCGAAGCCTCCGGCTTGAACAGGTAGCGATAGGTGGCCGTGCAGCCCATGCACTGCGCGCTGGCGGCGTGAACGATCGGCCGCTCGTGCTCGGTGACCTGAATCTCCGCGGAGTGCTCGCGCGAACCCATGCGGCGGGTTTCGCGGAACTTCGCCCCGGGCGCGAGGCCGCCGGGCGTGAGCTTTTCGATCCGGACGATTTCGGGAATCCACGTCGAGACGCGCTCGAGATCGGTGGCGAAGTCAAACGTCTCCGCCGGGGGTTTCTCGATGTATTCGCTGACTTGGAAGGTTGCCATGGGTGTGACTCCATCAGGATCGAGGCGAACGAATCGGCCTCAGTTGCTTTCCAGCGTGTTTTGAATTGACTTGAGGAACTGCTTCTGGCCGGACTTTGCCCCGCCGAAGACGTGGATCATGAATTTGAAAAACGGCACGTGCCAGGTGCCGGATCGAATCTCGCCCTGGCCTTCGGCGTGAATGATACAGGCGGCGCCGAAGGGCTCGATTCGATACTCGCAGGTCATCGTCATCGGGACGACTTCGTCCTGCATGCGCCGCACGATCCGCTCGGGTTTGGTCTGCTCGATCGTGACGACTTTCACCCGGCTGGAGCCGAGATCCTCCCGCCAGGCCGGCAAATCGTTCTCGGCCGGGAGTTCCTCGACGCCGCGGCACATCCGGCCGCTCATGGGATGCTTGCGATGATCCAGGAGCGCCTGCCACGCGGCCTCGGGCGACGCCTTCGTGGAGATTGAACATGTTGCACCGAATCGGCCGGGAAGCAGACCGCCGACCACCAGAATCGTCAGCGGAATCAGTACGAGTATGGCGATTGCAATGATTAGCCAGGTGGGCATGGCGGACTCCCTCGTTCTCAGTCATCGTTGGACGGCTCGGCGTCGGCGCTGCCGGCGCGGTCTTCGATGTCGTTTGATGTGTCGTCGCTCGACGTGCCGCTGCATTCCTTGATCCATTCCTTCACCGGCAGCGGCCAGGTTGTATCCCGACCGGCCAGTTGGGAACAGCGTTTGAATTGGATCAGCGCTTCGTCGTTGCGGCCGCTCTTCATCAAGGCGACGCCGAGGTAGCCGTGCGCCGCGGCGGACCTGTCATTGATGGCGATCGCGTCGCGAAATGCGGCGATGGCTTCGTCGAACCGTTCGAGGGCGGTCAGCGAGATGCCGAGGTCGACGTGGGTTGCGGCGTGGCCCGGCTGGCGACGAATGGATTCGTTGAGCGCGTCGATGGCCCCGGTGAGTTCCCCGGATTCGCGCAGGGCGATGCCGAGGCTTCGCCAGACGCCGCCGATGTCGGGGCGAATGGCGACGCATCGCATATAATAGCGGATCGCCTTCTCCCATTCCTTTGAATACGTCAGCGAAAGCGCGTAGTCGAAGTTCAGCATGAAGTCGGAGGGATAGGTGCGCAGGGCCCTTTGATAGAGCTCATGCATGAGCGCGTTATCACCGGCCATGCCGACCGTCATGGCGAACCACGAAAGTGTGACCGGCGCCGCGTCATCAAATGACTTGGAGTTCGCGAGTTCACGAAGTTTCTTCAGGTCCGGCGGGTCAAACATGAACATCATGCGGCGAAGCGTCGTGCGAACGGGATCGGGATCGGCCAGTTCGAGGATGCCCGCACGTTCTCGAAGCGTTTCCACGGTGTATCGCGGCACGCCGAATCGGCCCATCAGGTCCGCGCCGGTGCCGATCCAGAGTTCGAAGCCCGAGCACAGCTGGATCGAAATGTCGCTCTCGCGAATTCTTCGCGCGATCTCTTCGCGGGGCATGCCGACGAGGTCGATGCCATAGTCCTTGAACGCGGCGATGAGTTGATCATCCATCCAGATCCAACTGTCGGCGTCCTGATGGGTGGCGCCGACGATAACCACTTCCTCGATGCGTTCGGTCATCCGTCGATCGGCGTCCGCCCTGTCGAGTTCTGTCAGAAATTCACGGGCCCGATCGCGCGCATCGTCGGCGACTTCGGGTCCGTCGAGCAGCGTGCGAAGCTGGTTTGCCGACATGAGCGCCGCCTCCCACTGCGTTCGGATGCCGATACGCGAAGCGCGGGCCTCGCCGAGGCGCTGCTGCGTACGGCCGAGCGCCTCTTCGACGACGCGCGTGGCGGTCGTGATCCGGCCGCGCCTTTCATAATCGTTCCAGAGGAATCCGCTGGCGATCAGCATGAGCGCGAAGAGGACGGCCGTGGCAAGGGCGGTGCGAAGCCTGCGGGCGCGTCGCTCTTCTTCGGCACGAACGCGGGCGGCGGCGGACTCGAGTTCGAGCGCCCGCGCCCTGGCGGCCAGCCCCGCGATGTGGTCGCCGATCGACTTGGCGACCACCCCCGCGCTGCGGGGTCGATCGTTCTTATCAGGCGAGAGGCATTTCTTCGCGATGGCGATCAGAGAGCCGTCGGCGCGGCACTTCGCCAGACGGTCAAGCGCGGTCTCAATTCTCCCGGCGGCGGCGTTGCGAAGGACTTCGGCCTTCGTCCCGCCATAGGGCGGAGCGCCGGTAAGAATCTCGCAAAGTATCGCCCCCAGTGAAAACACGTCGCATCGCTCGTCGATCTCGTCAATGTCGCCGCGCGCCTGCTCGGGCGGCATGTAGGCGGGGGTGCCCATCACCGAGCCGGCGACGGAATGAATGTCGGAGTCGCTGCGGACGGTCTCGATGGCCTCGCCGGGCTCCGGCGCCATTTCGGTGTCGGCCGCCGAACTGACCGGGCCCGAACCGTCGGACGGATCGGTTCGAATCACTTTCGCCAGGCCCCAGTCGAGCACCTGCACTTCGCCGAACGCGCCGACCATGACGTTTGAGGGTTTCAGGTCGCGATGGACCACGCCGCGCGAGTGGGCGTAGGCGATGGTCTGGCAGATGTGCTCGAAAATGCCGAGAAATCGCGAGAGATCGTCGAGCGGGGCGGTGCGTTCCTGAAGCAGCGCCGACAGCGTTCGACCCCGGACGAGCTTCATGGTGAAGAACGGCCGTCGATCGTCGCGCAGTCCGAGTTCATACACCGGCAGCACGCCGGGATGCTGCAACTGGCCGGTGATCTGGGCTTCCTCCATGAATCGCTGAACCATCGCGGGCCTCGACTGGTGGTCGGCCAGCAGCACCTTCATGGCGACATCGCGGCCGAGATCGATGTCGCGGCCCCTGAGCACGACGCCGACGCCGCCGCGGGCGATTTCGCCGTGAATCTGGTAGCGGCCGATGCCCGCGCGGGCGTCGGAGAGTTCGGCGGGCGGCGGATTGATGATGGATGCTTCGCCGTCCGCGTCGTCATGCAGGAGCACGCGCGATTCGATGTCGAGCGTTTCGAAGATGGACGGGCGGGAGGCGTCGGCGGCTCGGGGTCCAGTGAGACGCGACCGTGGTCCGAACGCGGCTCGTAGGCCCGCGTCGAGCGAATCGGCGAAGTCGCCGTCGGAGGATCCGTTGCCATGGATGGGCGTACTTTTCATGCGGTGTGCTCCACGAGCGCGGACTTCAGGGCTTCGCGAAACCCAGTGCAGCCGGGTTCACTTCGTCTCTGCGCCGCGATGGAACCGCCGCGCTTCGACCATGAATGACGCCGACAATGATTCCGGCGACCGCGTTTACATAAACGGTCCATGCGACCGGATAAAACTGATTGGCGGCGGGGGCCTCGACCATGGCGAAGATGTGCAGGGCGCAGGGAAGTGAAATCAGGAGTGCCATGAGCACGCCATAACGCAGCCCTTCAGCCCATGGAGCGCCGCCGCGGTAGCCGAACGGGTAGATGAACGCGAGCAGGAACGCGTGGACGAGGATGGCAATCAAGTGAAATTGAACCAGCGGGGCTTCGCGAAGGTCTTTGAAGTTCGACGAGGCGAGGTCCATCATGAACTTCGGCATCAAGGCCGGAGACTGAATAATGAACATGACGGCCACGACTGCCAGAAATGCTGCGAGGGTGCGTAGGGGTTTCATGTCCTGACTCCCATTTGTGGAAGAATCACGTCGCACTAATCCGGGTTCACCCTCGACGCCGATTTCGCGCGCCCGGGGCTCTATTTTTCTGACTGCGAGCGAAGCCTGGGCTTGATCTGACGCCCGGGCGACGGGCAGGCCGGGTCACTCCGCAAGGAGGCTCAGGAGATTCTCGCACTCCCGCTCTGCGGCCGTGGAATCGTCCGGATAGTAGAACCGCATGACCGCCTCCAGGCAGTCCCGGAATTCGCGACGGGCCTTGGCGTACTCGCGATGGATGTGCACCGGGTCGGCGGACCACCGTTCGGCGATGTCGCGGATCGGCAGGCTGTCATGAAACCGAAGTCGAAGCAACTCGACGCGTCGCTCAGCCTCGGCGCCGGCCTCAAGGGCCCGCGCGGACTGTCGTTCGGCGGCTTCGCGCATGATCGACTGGGCCCACGCGCGGTCGAAAACCTGCGACAGGTGCGTCTCATCCGATGCCACGTCGGCCATCTGGCTGCTCGTTGCCATCTCCCTCGCGGCCGCTCGTGCCTGGCGGGTCTCGGCGCGAAGCGCGACATTTCGAACGACGCCGTAGAAGAATGCCCGGAAGCCGCCGGCCCGGTCGATCGCGACTCGGTCGAGGGCGCCGCCGGACTTGAAGCACTCGAGAAAGACCTCCTGCACGGCGTCGTCGAGTTCGCTGAGTCTCTTCGAGCTGCGCCAGCGAGCAGCCAGGTACGCCCGTGCGGCGGGCTCATACTTGCGGGCGAAATCCGCCCGCTCGCGATCGCCGCCCTCGGCAGCGCCGCGAATCATCGTCCAGCATGTGGTTTGTCCTGAATCCATGGTGCGTAAATGAAGGGCGAAGATGCGCTCTCAATCGATGAAACGACTGGACCATTTCATTCTAACGTGAGTCGTGAATCGCGCGAAAGATTACCGCCGTTTCGGCAGGCCCACCTCTTCCACGCGCACCAGCGAGGCGGTCAGAGCGTCCGGTATTGCGCGGCCCTGTGCGTCGAGACGGCCGAATGAGAGCACGCCGGTCGGGCAGCTTTGCACGCACGCCGAACAGCGGACGCACTGCGGGTCTTCCATCGGCCGGCCCTTGTTGGCGAAGTTCATGACGTCGATGCCCTGGTGGCAGACCGAGGTGCAGACGTTGCAGGAGATGCACTTCGACTTTTCCGCGAAGATGCGGAAGCGGGTGAATCTCGCATAGATGTGCATGAGGGCGGCCAGTGGACAGGCGAACCGGCACCAGACGCGGCCGCTGAGCCAGAAGTAGCAGCCGACGCCCAGTACGCCGGCCAGCATGATGTCCACCATCCACTTGTAATTGGCGAATCGCCAGCCGGAGAGCAGGCCCTTGTAGGTCGTGTTGAACACCGTATTCGGCGCGATCCAGGCCGCGACTCTCAGGGCAAACAGCAGAAACGCGGCGAACAGAATCACCTGGCCGACCATGTTCATGCGATTCCAGAACGGGCCGTGGGGCATTTTGTGCCGGTGGTCGTCGCCGAGCGTCTCGGCCAGTGCGCCGCAGGAGCAGATCCAGCCGCAGTAAGCGCCCTTGCCCCAGCGAATCACGATCCAG
>CALLKH010000196.1 GCA_938008425.1 uncultured Planctomycetaceae bacterium
TGAAACGGCCTGGTGCGATGCCGATGCCTTCGCGCGAGGTCTACGGTGGTATTGAGCCGATACCTTGTCGCGCTTCGCGTTGGATCGTGTGGGAATAATGCTGACGGCTTCACTCATTCGTGACCTGCTCTAACGAAACAGCACCGGCATCGGAATTCCCGTGCCCTCTGAGCGCCGCGGCGCACTTTGCTCGAACACGCCCGGAATCTTCCCGCCGCAGTCCGGGCACTGCCCCGGCGTGGTCATGCGATTCTCACGCACGTAGAAGCCGTATCGCTCAATGACGAGTGCGCGGCACGCGGGGCAGCAGGTGTTCTCCCTTTCGCCCACGGCCCCGGGGATGTTCCCGGGATAGACGTAGTTCAACCCCGCCGCGCGGCCGATGTCGTAGGCGCGGATCAGCGTGCTGACCGGCGTTCGGCCGGGGTCCTGCATCTTGTAATCCGGGTGAAACGCGGTGACATGCCAGGGGATGTCGCGGGAGATGCCCGCGAGAAACTCGGCGATCTTCGTGAGCTCCTCGTCGCCGTCGTTGAAGCCGGGAATGATCAGTGTCACGATCTCGACCCAGAACCCCATGGCGGCCAGCCGTTCGATCGACTCGAGCACGTTGGAGAGCACGCCGCCGAGTTCGCGATAGTGGCGATCGTCGAAGCTCTTGAGATCGACCTTGTACAGATCGACGTACGGCCGCAGAAAGGCGAGCACCTCGGGCGTGCCGTTGCCGTTGGAGACGTAGCCGCAGGTGATGCCGTGCTCGCGGGCGCGTCTGAAGATGTCGACGGCCCATTCGCTGGTGATGAGGGGTTCGTTGTAGGTGGAGACCATGACCCGCACGCCGTGGCTCTCGGCCAGGCGGATGACATCGTCGGCGGAGCAGAATTTCGGCGGGCTCACCGCCTGGTTGTCGCGCAGTGCCTGCGAGGTGACCCAGTTCTGGCAGTAACCGCAGTGGAAGTCGCAGCCCAGCATGCCGAAGGAAAGCGCGTTGCGCCCGGGGAAGGCGTGGTAGAACGGCTTCTTCTCGATCGGGTCGACCTGCACCCCGCCGACATAGCCCGACGGCACGCGCAGCTCGCCGCCGCGGTTGAACCGCACGCGGCAGACCCCCGCGCGATCGGGCTTGATGAGGCATCGATGGCCGCAGGCGAGGCAGCGAATGGCGTCGCCCTCGATACGGACGAGCTCCGGCGCGGCGGCGGCGGTGTTGTCTTCGAGGAGCGATTTGAGCGAGGTCGTCGCGGCCATGAGGTGATCTCCCTCGGAGCATGATGAGTGAATCGGTTCGGCAGAAGGATTATACGCTTTGAAACAGGGCTGCGCCCGATATCCCTTTTCATCTTGCGCTCTCTCGCAATCCTGCGCTCTCTCGCGATCCCGTGATCTCTCGTTCCGCCCCGGGGCGAGATTCGATTCGCGGCCGGCGATACGCAGCCTTCGAACGTACGCGCAGCGTCACACGATCAGAGCCCGGACCTGTGATCCGGGTCGGCGGGCGCCGGGTTGGACTGCGCCGCGAGTGGCCGCGCGAATGGATGCATGGACCTTTTCCCGCGGCGGCTGGGTTGGAGTCAAGTCAAACGGGCGTTCTGCTCTCGGTATTTGGAGGAGAGAAGAAATCTTGTTGGTGAATAGGGTGCGGAGCTGATGGAATCTGAGTTACTTTAGGCGGAGCGGGGATTAGAATATCTGCGGTGGGGCAAGGCAGAGGGACGGATAAGAAACGAAGGGCGCTCTGAATCTCGCTCTGAGTGAATTTGGAAAAGGTGAATGTCCCCGTTTTTTACTCTAGTGATTTCACTCAAACGGGAAGTCGGAGAGTACTCGCGTGGAAAGCAATTCCGTTACTTGCCCGATTTGTGAGAGCCTTATGGTACTCAGGCTTGCGCGGCGCGGGCCGAACGCGGGCAGCCAGTTTTATGGCTGTTCGCGCTATCCGTCATGT
>CALLKH010000197.1 GCA_938008425.1 uncultured Planctomycetaceae bacterium
CGGGGAAACGAAGGCCGTGAATTCGCATGAATTATGAAAGTTCGAATACGCTCGGCGAGCCGTGGCGGCAGGCTTAAGCTGTGTCGGGCGCATCCAGGTTTCGTGTGCGTGAGAAGCGGTGACAGTTTGGCGAGAGGCGGTTGGTATGGCGACCGGTCTGATGTGGTTTCGACGTGACCTTCGGCTTGAGGACAATGCCGCGTTTTCACGCGCACTCGATGAGTGCGATCAGGTGCACTGCGTCTTCTGCTTCGATCGCGAGATCCTGGACAAACTTGAGGACAGGGCGGACCGGCGGGTTGAGTTTATTCATCAGTCGATCGTCGAAATGGAGAAGGGGCTGAAGAAGGCGGGCGGCGGTTTGATTGTGCGACACGGTCGCGCGCATGAAGTGATTCCTGAGTTGGCAGAGGAGCTTGGCGTTGACCGGGTCTATGCGAATCACGACTATGAGCCGCGTCGCCTTGAAAGGGATCGGGCGGTTGGAAAGTCACTGCGTCAGGCAGGCCGCGAGCTGAGGACGTTCAAGGATCACGTTGTCTTCGAGAAGGATGAGGTTCTTAACAAGTCAGGCAAGCCGTTTCGTGTGTACACGCCGTACAAGCGAGCATGGCGGGCGCGGCTCAGTGATGAAGATCTGGCGCCGCATTCATGCAGGACATACTTCCCAAAAAAACTCAATCGGCCGCCGCGGTCGGTGAAGTCGGACGCGTGGACGCTCAAGGCGCTGGGATTCAAGAAGACGGATCTGAAGTGGCCCGGCGGCGAGAGCGCGGGCAGGGCACAGTTCGACGAATTCCTGACGCGAATTAAGGACTACAAGGACGAGCGAAACTTCCCCTCGACCGAGGGCGTCTCGCGGATGTCCGTTCACCTTCGATTCGGGACGGTGAGCATTCGGGAACTGGTTCGAGAGGCGATGGCCGTTCGCGGCAAGGGCGCCGAAACATGGGTCGATGAACTTATCTGGCGGGAATTCTACAACATGATCCTGCACCACTTTCCCGAAACAGAACAGCACGCATTTCAGCCGGAATACGAAGACCTTCCCTGGCGGAAAGACAAGAAGGAGTTCGCCGCGTGGTGCGAGGGTCGGACCGGCTACCCGATCGTCGACGCGGCCATGCGCGAGTTGAACACGACGGGCTACATGCACAACCGCGCCCGCATGATCACGGCGTCGTTTCTGACGAAGGATCTTCGGATCGACTGGAAGTGGGGCGAACGGTACTTCGCCCGGACGCTTCTGGATTACGACCTCTCGCAGAATCTCGGCGGCTGGCAGTGGAGCGCGAGCACGGGAACCGACGCGCAGCCGTACTTTCGCATCTTTAATCCGATCTCACAGTCCAAGCGCTTCGATCCTGAGGGCGCTTACATTCGAACGTACGTGCCTGAACTCAAGGACTATCCCGACGACGCGATCCACGCGCCGTGGGAAGCCTCCGAGGACGAGCAGGAGGAGTACGGCGCCGTCATCGGCCGCGACTATCCGCGGCCCATGGTGGATCACGACGTCGCTCGCAAGGCCGCACTGGCGATGTTTCAAGAGGCGCGGGCGACGTCAAGGAATTGACCCTTCCGAACGCCGAGCTTCCAGAGAATCTCCTTGTACAGGCAGTAACTCACGGGCAGCACGAACAGCGACAGCAACTCGATCGACAGCCCGCCGACCGCCGGCAGGGCGATGGGAATCATGACATCCGCCCCGCGGCCGTCGCTCGTGAGAATGGGCATGAGCGAGAGCACGGTGGTGGCGGAGGTCATGAGGCACGGGCGCACGCGGCGCGTTCCGGCGGCGATGACGTGAGCGCGAATGTCGCTGATCACCTTTACCGGCTTGCGTTCGAACTCCTGGGAGAGATAGGTCGCGAGCACAACGCCGTCGTCGCTGGTGACGCTGAAGAGGGCGATGAACCCCACCCAAACGGCCGCACTCAGGTTGTAGACGTTGAAGTGCAGCAGGTTGCGCACGTTTTCGCCGAAGACGGTGAAGTCGCAGAACCAGGGCTGGGCGATGAGCCAGAGCCCGATGAACCCTCCTGCCCACGCGACGGGAATGGCGCTGAAGACGATGAGGGAAACAGGCACGGACCGGAATTGGAAGTAAAGCAGCAGGAACAGCAGGAACAGACTGATCGGCAGGATGATCGACAGCCGTTTGGCGAATCGAATCTGGTTCTCATAATTGCCCGCGAACTTGTAGTGCACGCCGGCGGGAAGCTGCAACCGCGGCGGGTTGCCGGCGATCGTGGTGCCGGCAGTGCTGCCGGTTGAGCCCGATGACGCGGATGTCTTGCCCGTGAGCTGGTCGAGAAGCACTTCACACGCCTGAACGACGTCCACCTCGGCATATCCCTGCTTCTTGTCGAACAAGACATATGAGACGAGAAAGTTGTCCTCGCTCTTGATTTCCTGTGGCCCGCGGACGTATTCGATGTCGGCGAGCTGGCCGAGCGGCACCTGTTCGCCGTCAGCGCCGGGAACGAGCACGCGCGCCATGGACTCAATGTTGTCACGGATTTCTCGCTGGTAACGGACGCGGATCGGGTACCGCTCCCGGCCCTCGACGGTGGTCGTCGCCCGAATGCCGCCAAGTGCAATTTCGATGACATCCTGAACGTCGCGGATGTTGACGCCGTATCGCGCCATGCGCTCGCGGTCGATCTCAATCTCAAGATACGGCTTGCCGACGACCCGATCGGGGATCACGGCGTCGGGATCGACGCCGGGAACGGTTTTCAGGACCTCCGCGATGTCGTAGGCCGCACGCTCGATTTCCTCGAGATTCTGGCCGTACACCTTGACGCCCATCGGGGCGCGCATGCCGGATTGGAGCATGACCAGCCGGGCCGCGATCGGCTGGAGCTTCGGCGCACCGGTCGCGCCGGGATATTCCGCCGCCTTCTGGATTTCGGCCCAGATGTCGTCCGGGTGTTTGATGTGGTCGCGCCACTGGCGGATCGGCCGGCCATCGGCGTCCAGGACGATTTCGTTGGTGATCGGATCTCGCTTGTACTCGGGCTTGTAGTTGATGATGGTCTCAATCATCGAGACCGGCGCGGGATCGATGGCGGTTTCCGCGCGGCCGATCTTGCCGACGACGCTTTCGACTTCGGGGATCATGCGAATCGCCTTGTCCTGAGCGGAAATCGCTTCGAGCGTCGGCCCGATGCCCGCGTGGGGCATGAGCGTGGGCATGTAGAGGTACGATCCCTCGTCGAGCGGCGGCATGAACTCGCGGCCGAGCCCGGGAAACTCGTGCATGCCGGCGAGCCAGGCCTTGGAATAAAGCGATCGATTGGAGGCGTCCTGATCGGTGGAGGGCTTCGGCAGCCAGGAGAAGACCGGGCTAGTAAAGACTCTTCCGAAACCGAGCCAGACGATGAGTCCGAGCAGCACGATCGACGCGGGCACGCTGAGGAACGCCAGCTTGTGGTCAAGGAAGAGGCGAAGAAAGTATGGGTAGAAGTCAATGAACACGACGCGAACGCTGGCCCAGACGAGATTAATGCCGAGCACGATGATGAGATTGCGCGTCAGGCCCGCGCCGAGGCCGAGCGGCATCCAGTGCTGCGTGAGCATGACGAGCACGACGCCCATGACGATCAGGCTGGAGAATTTGGACGCCCTGTCGAGACTTCGGGCGGGCAAGAGCGACTCAAGCAGCGAAAAGCCGGCGTAAAGAAACGCGGCCAGCGCGGCCCACTTCCAGCCGATGCCGAGCAGCGTAAACCCGACTGCACTGACGACGATCGGTCCGACCCAGCGGTGCAGCCCCCGGCCCTTGGAGAGCGGAGTGAAGATCAGGTGACACAGCGTCGGGAGAATGAGCATCGCCACGATCAGCGAGCCGAGCAGGGCGAATGTCTTCGTGAATGCCAGCGGCCGGAAGAGTTTGCCCTCTGGTCCCTCGAGCGCGAACACGGGCAGGAACGCGATGACCGTCATGAGAATGGCGGTCGTGACGGCCGAGCCGATCTCGCCGGACGCGTCTTCGATGATCTTGATGAGCGGCTTTCTGCCCTTGGATTCCTCCATGTGCCGCACGATGTTCTCGGTCAGGATGATGCCCATGTCGACGAGCGTGCCGATGGCGATGGCAATGCCGCCGAGGCTCATCAGGTTGGAGTCCACCCCGGCGAACTTCATCAGGATGAAACAGAGCATCACGGCCAGCGGCATGGTGAGGCTGATGACAACGCAGCTTCGCAGATGGGTGAGGAACATGAGCACGACGAAGGTCGTGATGAGAATCTGCTCGTAGAGCGCGTCGCCGAGGGTGTCGAGCGTTTCGTGAATGAGCGTCGTGCGGTCGTAGAAGGGCACGATGGAGACGTTCGACACCGTGCCGTCTTCGAGCGTCTTTGAACCCAGTGTCGGCTCGATCGTCGCAATCTTCTCCTTGACGCGCTCGATGACCTCCAGCGGGTTCGTGCCGTATCGCACCAGCACGACGCCGCCGACCGCCTCGACGCCCTCCTTGTCGAGCATGCCGCGCCGCAAGGCAGGCCCGAGTTGAACCCTGGCGACATTCTTCACATAAATGGGGACATTCTGCATTTCCCGAACGACGATGTTCTCCACGTCGGCCGCGCTCTTGACGAATCCCTTGCCGCGCACGATGTACTCGACGCCGTTGAACTCGATGGTCTCCGCGCCGACGTCGATGTTGGCGCGCTGAACCGCCATGAAGATGTCCTGGAGCTTGACGCCGTGGGCGCGCATCGCGTCGGGATCGACGTCGATCTGATACTCACGCACATACCCGCCGACGCTGGCCACCTCGCTGACACCCGGAATACCCTGGAGTGCGTATCGGACGGTCCAGTCCTGGATCGACCGCAATTCCATCAGGTCGTACCCGCCGTGAGAGCCCTCAAGCGTGTACCAGAAGACCTGGCCGAGCCCGGTGGCGTCGAGCCCCACCATCAGCACGGCGCAGGCGAAGATC
>CALLKH010000198.1 GCA_938008425.1 uncultured Planctomycetaceae bacterium
ATGTTTCGCAGCGCGACGCTCGGCGCGGGAAAGAAGTCGTCATCGTATTCCAGGAGCGATCGCACTTCGGTCACAAACCGTGAGACAAAGTCCTTGTCCAGGCCCTGGGTCGCGCCCCCCGCGTCGGCGATCATCTTTCGGATCATCAGATAGCGCGTGGTCGCCGTCTCCCAGGCCGACTGGGAAACATCGCCGGGGAACCGGTTGGGGTTCATGCTGTTGAAGGGTTTCTTGACCCTCGTGACATCAAGCACCGGGAACATCAGGCCGAAGCGCAGCTTGGCCAGCCGTTCGCAGGGATGCTCCGAACTCGACAAGAACGGCACGTCCACATCCGAAGACGGCTTCTTCTGAAAGGGCAGTTCGTAATAACCGAGGTTGCGCCCCTCGACACGATCGGCCTGCTCCCGCTCGCGGGTCGGGAAGCGCGCCCGGATGAGCAGGTGCGTCATGCTCTTTTCGCTGTTCAGCCGCTCGCCGCGCGCCGAGTCCGTCAGGATCGACGTTCCCTCAAGGCCGTTGCCGCTCTTGGTGAAGAAGGACGAGATGGGTGTGACGCTGTTGGGCGACAGCACCGTCGTGAATGATGTCAGATCGTTGGCATCTCCGAGCTGGGTCGCCCCGGGGGATTGCACGATATTGCCCTGGCTGGAGAAGAAGGTCAGCGTGATGGTCGAGTTCGCCTCCTTTTTCTCGAATTCCTTGTCCGCCAGCGTATTCCGGAGACGCTCCGCAAAAACCGTGGCATAGGTGCGCCGCGGATCGCTCGGCCGCAGGTACTTGTTCGACCGGGCGTCGATCAGTTCCTCCAGCCGCGAGCGCAGGTGCTCGCCGGACTTGATTTGAAGCAGCTCCCGCTTCACATCGGCCGTCACGAACGGATCGCGCAGGAAAATCGTCAGCAGCACCTTGATGCGAAACTCCTCGCGCTCCTCCCGCGTCAGCGTCGTCGATGAACCCGGCGTCGGCGCGATCTGAAAATCCTCGACCACGAGCCAGGTGCCGGCTGTCGCCTGGATCTGGCTGATCGCGCCGGTGCCTGTTGCAACGATGAGCTGCTGATTCTCCTGCGAGATCAGCGCCGCGATCCCCTTGTAGGTTCGCGTGTTCGGACCGACCGGCACGGAGAACTCCGTCAGCGTTCCCGTCTTCTTGATCTTGTGAACGATCAGGTTTCGCTCGATGCGCTCCCACAGCTCGCGCATGCTGTCGACGACTTCCGTCGTGAGCGTGTGTGCGATGCCGTCGGGGCCGATGTAGCTGAAACCCGAGACCTGCTCGCGGCCGTCGAAGAAAACGTCGTCGGCGCCGAGTGAAAAGGTCGTTCCAACGGTGGTCGCCGAACTGCCGGTGCGAATTGGCGGAAGCGTCGGCGGTGCGACCGTAATCGGCGGCGTGCCGTCGGGAAGCGCCCCGGCTGCGACGCCCGAAAGCGTCTGCGCGGTCAACTGCTGGTTCGCGACCGCCAGAAGCGAGTTGATGCCCAGTTCGTTGAAGACCGAACTCCGTTTGAATCGCTTGACATCGTGAACGCCCTGCATCTGCGCCGAGATGCGCGAGGCGATCGCGCCCTCGACAATTTCGCGATCGGTCAGTCGAACCGCCTCGATGCTGATGATCGCATCCTCGGCCATGCGGCGTTCGAACTCGTCGGCCTTGGCGAGAAAATCGATCAGCATGTCGCGAGGCAGCACGATGTCGACATCGCCGATCTCGGGATCGAAGAAGATGCCCGGCCGATCCAGTGCCGACGGCGCGGCGTAGCCGGAGATTTCCATTTCGCGGTTGATGCGTTCGACCATCGGCTTGAGCCGGTCGATGAACTCGCCTTCGCGGATGATGTAGCTGAATCGACGGGATTCCTTCAGCCAGTTCTCGGCCGTCGAGCTGTCCTGCCCTTCCTTGAGGCCGAGCAATTTGCCGACGCGATCGCGGATCTGCTTCTTTTCGACCGTGGCGAGGTCCCCGCGCTTGCGGGCGTCGCGCATTTCGTTGATTTCCTGTTCCGCGAGCCATCGCCAGTACTCGGGCTTGGTGCGATCCATCGCCGGATCGCCGCTTTCGACGAGCTGGCGGGCGCGCTGAACGGCCCGCATGACCAGGTTGAGGTACTCGGCTTCCGTGGCGTCGTGGACGAGAAACCCGAGGATTTCGTGCGTCGGGCCGAGATAAGGCTTGTCATACAGATCGGCCGCTTCGATCGCCACCTGGTCTGATTCCTTGACGAGACGGAAAACCAGGTCCCGCCCGGGGTAGAAGCGATCCTTGAACTCCGCCTCCAAGTGGGGCCGAAGCTCCTCGAATAGTGCCGCCATGTTGACATGTTCGACGGCGGACTTCAGCGCCGCGCGCTCCTGGCCGATGCGAATCGGCAGAGGCAGCGTGTCGAGTTCGAGTGACGCGGCAAGGGTGTCGGCGGAGATTCTGGCCGTGAACTTCGGCTCGGGCTGAGGCTTTTTCTTAGTCGGCTGGCGCAATTCGATGGTGACGCTCTCGGCATCGGTCTTGGGTGCCGGCTTTTCGTCCCCCGGTTCCTGACCTGCGGCGAGGGCAAACAACAATGCCGCGATCCAAACCATTCTTTCGCTCCCTTCCTGAGAAAATTAGTGAAGACGGGTGGTGAAGACCAGTACAGTGTAGGCAAAAGTCGGCGCGCAGGCAAACCACAGCGTCGACAGAGATCAGGTGATTCTTTCATCGGTGCTTGAGACAATCGCACTCGCAATTACGGATGCGACGGGACGAAGTCAATCTGAAGCGCAAATCAACTCCAACGAAAATACCAGACTGTGCTCTTCATCAGGTAGGTGGCCATCGCTTCGAGCGAATCGCATTCGATCCCCACTTCGTACTCCCCTTGTGCCATGCCCGAAAAGCAAATCCAGCACTCCTGGGCGGCCTGTAACGCGCTGCCGCGATCCTTCGGCGGATTGGCAACGAGCAGTTCAACGGAATTCTCCGACGCGCAAAGTAACCTGGCACCGAAGTTCGCCGACAGACGCCGGACGCAGGCCGCCATCAGCGCTGTCCGGCGTTCGTCTTCGCGATAGATGAAATTCGCAAGGCAATCGGCGGATTTTCTGGCCGGTACGAGTGCCAGTGCCACCAGCGGGTCAGGCGCGGGATCGAACTGTGCCTCACCGAACAGGGGCTTGTGGAGGCCCTTGTAGTCCGCGATCCATTCACCTCTTGGAAAGCCCCTGCCGTGGTGCGATAACGCGGACGAAAGAAGAGCCCCGATGTCGATCGTCCGCGCCTCCCGCATGGTCTCCTGCGCCGTGAACGAAACAGTCGGCCACTCCAGCATTCGCGGACTGCCGATGAAAACCGGGTAAAGTCCCGACGCGTCGACGCGAGCCCTGAGGGCCAGCCAGGCCTTTGTCGCAACCGATCTGGGAATCGACAGATAGTAGAGACCGTCGCCGGCATCCGGGGCCGCCTCGGAAGAGCTTTCCTCCACCGAAGCGGCCGCGAGACGTCGTCGAGCCTCACGAGCCGACTCGAATCGGTCGTGGGCCAGGTAGGAATGCAAGCGCTTCATTCTTTCGACGAGCGGAGCAGCCCTGCGAAACGCCGATGGATCCACCGACATCAATCGATCCATCGAGTATCCTTCGACCCGAAGATCTCGAAATGCCATGAACTCGATCGGATGCGTCAACGGGCGAAAGTCCGAAGCCGAATTGCCGGCGAGCCCGGGCTCTGCGAGATACACCAGAAAATCCCCGAACTGATTGAGAACGGCGGCGGGCGAGTCACCGCGCCGCTTCCCGAATCCGAGCGCCTGCGCGGCCCGCCCGAACAGACCCGGTGAATCCTCGCCCGATTGCGCGACATCCTCATCGTCGCCGATCGCGCGACCTGACCCATCGCCATCCTGCAGCGCGGCGAGCATGGAATGAAATTCCGTCATTTCATCCATGATCGCCTGTACGACCGGAGTCGTCACAGGATAGGGCTCGGTTCCGGCCTCAATCAGCCCACGTGCCGAGATCCCCGCAGTCTTGAATGCCGCCACAACGGCATCCCGATCTGTCAGCTTTCGCGTTCCCATGAAATCCGGCCCTCGAATTCCACGCCCGCCCTCCCGAACTCAGGTCTCGTATGACGTCCGCCCGTGCCTGGCCGATCGCGAGATCTTCTCGTGAGCATACAAACCCGCGAGAACGAATTCAACGCAGCTTGCCCGCATGGCCGGATCGCTCGAACTGTTCACCTCAAACGCTTTCTCCCACGCCGGCGGCACGCGTTTGAGCCGCTCCGCGTAGTCGGCAGAGGCCAGCATGTCCCCCACCTCGATCGACACGCCCTTGCCGAAGAGCGACGAGATTTCCTCGATGCCGTGCTCGTCGCAGTATTCGTCAAACACCTTTCGAACGGCCGCGACCTGCACCGACTCGATCACCTGCTGCTCCGTCATCTGGTGGCTGCTCATCAGGTCGAGTTCCAACTTGCCGAGTGACGAAGCGGCGATGTGCGCGAGATCGCTGATGCGCGGAACGGCCGTCGGCTCGCGCAACAACGCGGCACGCCGTCTCGCGCTGGCGATCATGGTGCGGTAGTTCGAAATGCTGAACCGGGCGCTGACGCCGGACTGGGCATCGACGAAGTCGCTCTTTCGCGCCTCGATCGTGATCTGCTCGCAGATTTCCTTCATGAAGAGCGGCACGCGAACGGGAAACTCGCCGTCGAGATCGATGCCCGCCTCCTGCTCCATGATGGCGATGCCGGTCTCGCGCTCGCGCGGATAGTGCGTGCGAATCAGCGAGCCGATTCGATCCTTGAGCTGCGGAATCACCTTGCCGCTTCGGTTGTAGGTGGCGGGGTTCGCCGAGAAGAGGATCACCACGTCGATATCGAACCGCACCGGGTACCCGCGAATCTGCACATCGCGCTCTTCAAGAATATTGAACAGTCCGACCTGCACCAGCTCGTCCAGCTCCGGCACTTCATTCATCGCGAAGATGCCGCGATGCATGCGCGGAATCAGGCCGAAGTGAAGCGCATCCTCCGTGCTCATGCTCGTGCCCGCCGCGAGCTTGGCCGGATCGATCTCGCCGATGAGGTCCGCGAATTTTGTCCCCGGTGCGAGGCGCTCGGCGTATCGCTCCTCGCGCGGCCACCATGCAATCGGCGTCGAATCGCCTTCGGCCGCAACGATTCGCCGCGCCTGGCGCGTCATCGGGTTGAGCGGGTCGTCGTGCAGATCGCTGCCCGCCACGTAGGGAATGTGCGAATCGAGCAGCCGGATGAGTCCGCGCATGAGGCGGCTCTTGGCCTGTCCCTTTTCTCCCAGGAAGAGCATGTCGTGCTTGGCCAATAGCGCGATGCAGATCTCGGGAATCACCGTATCTTCATAGCCGATGATCCCGGGAAATAACTCATCATGGCTCTTGAGCAGCCTCAGCAGATTGTCGTGCAGTTCCTGCTTGACCGTCTTCGACTTCCAGCCGGCGGCCTTCAATTCGCGGAGCGTCTTGATCTTCGAAATATCGAGCATGATCCCCTCATCAATGGTACTGTGATGGGCATTCTAGTCTGAATTCTCCGACCCCACACATACGGGGCGAAAAATAGCTGCTCCGATCCGGCTGCCTGCCGATGAACTCCTATGAAACCGGAGCAGGACGGATCGATGAATCTCACGAAGCGTGATCACGACCATAGAGTCAACAAGATCGAACCCACCCGATACGAATGGGGTGAGGAAGCCCCGGCACCGCGCGGCATCCGTACCACCGACATGGGTCGAACGGCAAGTCGCGATGCCTGGGGGGCGACGGAAACGGCCCCGGGAATCGCCGCCGCCTTCTCGCGGGTGCCGGCCTGGGCCATCGTTGCAACAATCGGGACGATGATCATCGTCCCGTCCATCGGCCGCTGGTGCGCGCTCGCGCCGGACAGCATCGCCTATCTCTCAACCGCCCGAACCCTGTACGAAACCGGCGGGCTGCCCAACGAATTCATGATGCGGCCGCCCGGGTTTCCGGTGGCGCTCGCCCCCCTGTTTCTGACCGGCGATCTTCCGCTTCTCGCCATCCGAATACTGCTGGGCATTTGCTTCGTCGCCGCCGGGGCGTTGACCACGGTGCTCTTCAACCGCGAGCTCGGCCGTCGCGCCGCCATCGCCGCCGGACTGCTCGTCGTTACCAACTGCGCGCTGATTCATCAAAGCGGCGTCGCTCTCTCGGAACTGCTGTTCATTCCTCTTCAACTCGCGGCGCTGATCATTCTTGATCGTGCACGCGGCGGTCCGCGGCTCACGAAATCGCTTAGTATCATGGCGGGGCTCGTCGTGTCGGCGGCCGTGCTCACCCGTTCACTCGGCGTCTTTCTGATACCCATCGGGGCCGCGATGATCCTCTTCTCCCGCACGCAAACCCGGAGAGACAGAGTCGTCGCCGCGGCACTCTTCGGAATCGCCGCCGTTGTGATGCCGGCCGCCTGGCAGCTCCGCCAGTCGTCGTATCCCATCGCCCAAGGCTACGGCCGCATGTGGACGCAGGCCATGGAGGCGGAACAGTCCGACGCAACCGGCCTCAGCCTCCAATTTGAACGACTCGAAAAGTTCGGCCCGCTGCGGCTCGACGGCATCAAGGCGGCGATGATCCCCAACACACTTGGTTGGCGCGCGTTTCAGTCGTCATGGGCAAGCGCGGCCTCATGGCTGGTCGGCGGCGCGTTCATCGCGATTGCCCTGGCGCGCGTGCTGATCAAGAGAAGCGGACCGGATGCCTACGTTCTGGCAACGCTCGGGGCGCTCGCGCTCTGGCCGTGGGATGAAGGCGTCCGCCTGATCGTTCCGCTCATCCCGTTCTTCGCGGGAGGCTTGGTTTGGGCCATCGTTGGGCTCTATCGCAAGGCGCCGCGACCCATCGCCGCCCTTTCGACCGCCGCCGTCGCCGGGCTTCTCCTGATCGCCCACTCGGTCGAACTCGGCCTGACATTCGAACGACTGCCCCGAACCGAGCAGAAAGCCCAGACAGAATTGGGCGAGATGCAGGAGTTCGCCAAGACGCTTGATCGAATCGTCCCACCAGATGCATCAATTCTCTGTATCACTCCGAACGGCCACAACGCCAAGCTCACCGTCGCCGGCGGCGCGTTTATCGCGAAGCGAGACCACGTCGGCTACCTTGATGTGATCAGACATTTACCCGAGCGCCCCATTCATCAGCCCGGTGATTTCGTCGTCATCGAGTCGTCGATAGGATCTCTCGGAATTGCAGAAAAATGGGGCATTTCACCCATTTTCTGGAGCAAGGATCTCTCGATCTACGGCCCAAAGTCCATCGCCAGCCGATAAACAGCCAAGTACTGGGTCTTATCAAGATCCCTTCGAGCATCCGCAAGGATTCCCATCAGGAACCGCAAGATTTTGGGTGAAATAACCCAGATTTCACCCGGAATCACTTCCGATCGCTCCTCGGGCCCACTTTCGAGCATCGGCACAGCGATTGCCCAATCGATCCCGGTCAGTTCGGCATGTTGCCGGGCAATTAGATCCCCCCGGGCTCGATAGAGGAGAAGTTGATGGTCCTTTCCGATTTGTTTGAAGGTCTTCAGGCGTTCTTGGGGCAGCTGTTCGGCTGGGTCGGCAGTCTGCTCGAAAGCATCCTGGGTATCTTC
>CALLKH010000199.1 GCA_938008425.1 uncultured Planctomycetaceae bacterium
GGTCCTTCCGACATTATCGTGGTTACAAATTGAGTCCGCCGCAGAATTTGTAGATGGCCGTCTTCGCTCGGCTGTTCGCTTCAGAGGGCGACTGTAAAACCTTTGATGCCACAGACTTTCTGCGCCGTAGACCGTTGAGGTGTCGCTCTGCCCATTGCTAGAAGTATCGATCCGTCACCTCGAACTCAGTGTTCACTGATCAGGCACGAGCGTTCAGGCCTGCGCCCCGCGTTGGAGAATGTGACGCTGTTCAAAGTCTGTACGGGAAAATCCCAATACGGCAATTCTTGATTTTCCGGAATTATCGGAGTACATTTCCCTGCGGGAGGCCGGAGGGTACGCGTGTCCCTTCGACAACAAGTGTAGAACCGTAATCAGGCATCAGCGATAGATGTTGGCTACGGAGTGTGCGCATGGGGTGCGCGCTCGCGACGGGCGCTCATTCTGCGCATCGGGATATGCGTGTCCGCGAATCCCGGTTCGAATTCAAATGGAGGTCTAAGATGGCTCGGGCTGGCTTTCAACGATCAGTTTCCCACGCTTCAAATCGTCGTGTTGGTTTCACCCGCCACCTTCTGGCGATCATTCTGGCGCTCGCAGCAGCCTTCTCGCTGGCGACCCCTGCCGATGCGACGCCGGTCGTCGATACGCAATCGAACGCCTGGTTCGGCTATGCGTCGGCCATCAGCGGCGACTACGCAGTCGTCGGTGCCTACAAGCATCAGATCGGCGGCGGAGGCGGGTTTCCTGGCGTTGCGGCGGGAAGGGTCTATGTTTATCGAAATTCGGGGTCGGAATGGTTGATCGACGGCATCCTGCAGTCGAGTGATCTGGCCGCCGGTGATAACTTCGGATACAGCGTTGCCATCAGCGGCGGGACCATCGTCGTGGGGGCCACCGGCGATGATGACAACGGGTCTAACAGCGGAAGCGCATACGTCTTCGTTCGGACCGTAAACGGCTGGTCCCAGCAGGCCAAGCTGACTGCCAGCGACGGCGGGGCGAGCGATGCGCTCGGCACCAGTGTTGCGATTCAGGACGATGTCATCGTCGTCGGTGCTCCGTCCTGGTCTGACTCGACAAGCGGCATTCTGGCCGGCGCGGCCTATGTATTCAATCGCACCGGGTCGAGTTGGTCCGAAACCCAGATTCTTGAGGCGAGCGACCAGCGATCCTATGCCCGTTTCGGAACTTCTGTCGACATTGACGGCGACAGGATTGCCGTCGGGGCGTACACACACATCGTCAGCAGTATCGGCGTGGGCAAGGCCTATGTCTTCAAGCTGACCAGTGGCACATGGTCCGAAGAGGACGATCTCGCGGCGAGCGACGGCAATGCGGATGCCCGCTTCGGTTGGAGCGTCAGCATTTCGGGCGATCGGCTGGCGGTCGGTGCACCCTACGCGGAGCAGGCGTCACCTGCGCGGTCGGACTGCGGCGCGGTCTACATGTTCGATCGGAGCGGATCGGTCTGGTCCGAGTCGGCGAAGCTTCACGCCTCGGACGCCGCGTCGGCCGACCATTTTGGAACAGCCGTGAGCTTCGACGGCAACCGATTTACCGCCGGTGCCCCCGACGACGACGACAACGGCTCGAATTCCGGAAGCGCCTACGTTTTTGAGTACGCCTCAAGCTCATGGGGTCAGGTCAAGATCGTTCCATCGGACGGTCAGGCGGGCGACGTCTTCGGCTACGCCGTTGCTTTGGACGGAGATACGACTTTCGTCGGCGCCTACCAGGATGACGACGGCGACTACGCCAGTCCACCCTCGACGACAACCAACGCAGGATCGGCCTATTTCTTCGAGAAAAACAACGGCGGCGCGAACAACTGGGGCGGGACTCAGAAGATCCTTGCCGAGCAGCTTCCACCCGGGCGATGCTGCACGTGGGACAGCGAGGAGCTGACCTGCAACGTCGTTGTAAGTCCTTCGTGCTTGACGCTGGCCTCATCTGTCTGGAGCGAAGGCCTCGACTGCGCGTCCGGCTGCACACCTTGCTCAGCCGGCGAGGGCGGACTTCGCCGATGGGGCGCGTCGATGCCCGTCGGCTTCTTCTCGCAGGTCAACCTCCAGTCAGGCCGCGTTCTGACGACACTGCCGGTCGTCGGCTGGTCGGGTCGCGGGCCGAGTGTCAGCCTCGCCCTCCATCACCATGCCGCGTGCGGGACAGGGCCGGAGCTAGAAGACTGGACCCACAGCTACTCGACGCGCCTTGAGTTTGGAACCGGCGAAATCACCGTCGTTTCTGCCGACGGTACGCGCGATATCTTCACCGACGACACGTTGGGCGGTTACGACTCCCCGGCCGGTATTTTTGACACGCTGGCGCCCGAGCCCTCTCCAAACACCGGTTACACGCTGACCTCGAAGTCGCTCCACATCGCGAGGTTTGATGAATTCGGCCGGTTGAGCTGGATCGACGATCCATCCGGCAATCGTCTGACGCTCACCTACATCAACGATGCAATGGACCCGGCCAACGGAAAGCTGGACTTTGTTGAGGATGCCGCCGGTCGCCGGCTCGATTTCGACTACAACAGCCTTGGAAACCTGTCGGAGATTTCGGCGCCGATGGGCGTCACGAACAATACGGCGCTCGGCAATTCGTTCGTTCGCGTCTGGCAGCTGCTCTATGTTGACTCTAGTAAGTCCGGCGAACCGAGTGTGGATGGCGATGGGCCTTTTGTGGCCCTTCAGGATCCGCTCGAACGCCTGATCAGCCTGACCTACACCACTGGCGGACAGCTCGCCACGGTGGAGAATCAGGCCGGGAAGTCGCACACCTTCGAGTACGTGGCCGGTCGGCTGGTGCGGGTGACGGGCCCGACAAGCCTGGTTGAATCGTTTTCCTACGCGCTTTTCAGCGATCGTGTCGTCGCCCGGTACACCGATGTCCGCTCGAAGCCCTGGACGATCGAATTCGACGCCATCGGCAATATCGTGCGGCGGGTCGACCCGCTCCTGAACGAGTCGCAGTTCCGGTACGAAGATGCACGGCCGGCGCTCGCGCACGAGGTGACGTCCTCGATCAACGCTCTGAATAAGGCCTGGCTGCGCACCTACGACGATGTCGGCAACGTCCTGACCTCGACCGATCCGCTCGGCAACAAGACGACCTATGAGTACGACCACACCGGCGGCGTCAATAACCTGGTGAAGATCACGCCGCCCGGCGTCACCGCCGGCACCGGTAACGCAGCCAAGTCCGTCGAGTTCGAGTTCGAGGACGACAATCACCGTACCAGCCCGACCAAGATCGTCTCGCCGTCGGCGGACGGCGTCAGTAATTCGGGGGAAACCCTGTTGACCTACTACGACGAACTTGAGGCCGAGGAATACGGCATGGTCAATCCCGCCGCGTGGAACGGGCTGTTGAGAACGGTGACCGATCCAAACGGCGTGGTGACCTGGTTCAAGTACGACCAGTGGGGTCAGCAAAGTGATGAAATCGAGAATCCGCTGGAGGGGCCCGAGAATTCGTTGGACTACTGGCCGACGATCGCCTCGGGTACGGAAATGAACGAGGGCGGTATTGTTACAAGCTCCATCAGCCCGACAAAGACAAAGGCGAATTGCCCCACTTGTTCTGAGAGCCGCGCTAAGATCAGCATTGATGAGAGCGGCAGGTCCAGCGGAGTCGAATGTCCAGAGATCTGTGCTGTATTCTGCCAGCTCTACTTCAACGATCGACCGAATGTCAGCACAGTCGCCTCAGCCGGCTGCGTCACGATGTCGCATTCACCGACAGATTCGCCGCTTTCCGCCAATCGCTGCGTCGCCGATCCCTTCGCACCTGCGGGCTGGGGCGGCAGCAGTTCGCGAGAGTTCACCTATCAGTATGACGATTTGGATCGACTAGTCTCGGCCACGTTGACCACCGCCGAGCCGGTCCGCACCGATGCCACGCCGCCGGCAACGCCGGTCACCCGCACGATGACAAACGCCTTCAACGACGCGTCCGGCGTCTATACGACGACAGACCAGAACGGCGATACCGTCGTCGCGGAGATGGACGACCTGGGCCGGACGGCGCGCGTCACCCGAAGCATCGGTGAAGCTCCCTACACGGGCACGATCGTGGTTGAAAACACCTACGACGCCGCCGGTCGCCTCATCCGGGTGGATCAGGGCAACGGCAACTGGGTCGAACACGCATACGACAATGCCGACCGCCTGACGCGCACCACGAGCAGACACGCCAGCGGACGAGTCATGCTCCAGCAGGTCTTCACCTGGACGAATGACGGGCTCATTCAGCAGATCACCGAAACGGACGACGACACCGTCTTCGGCGAGACGATCACGGCCGTGGTCAACTACACTTATGACAACCGCAACCGCCTCATCCGCGAGCAGCGGTCTGACTCCGGCGCGACCGGCGTCGCCCCTGTCAGTTTCGACGTCGAGTACACCTACGACCAGGGCGGCAACCGGCTCACCAAGGTCGAGCACCACACTGGACTGACGACGACCTACACCTACGACGTCCAGATCGCCGGCAGCGCCGACGGCCATCAGCACAACAACCGCCTCCTCTACCAGGAGACGCTCGACGAATACGACGTCGCCGTCGAGCGGCGGTGGTACCACTACGGCTCGG
>CALLKH010000200.1 GCA_938008425.1 uncultured Planctomycetaceae bacterium
GAACCTTGAACATGAAGCGATCCAGCTGCGCCTCGGGCAGCGGGTACGTGCCCTCCTGCTCGATCGGATTCTGCGTCGCGAGGACGTAGAACGGGGGCTTGAGTTCGTGCCGCACGCCGCCGATCGTGACCTGGCGCTCCTGCATGCACTCGAGCATGGCCGCCTGCGTCTTCGGCGGTGTTCGATTGATTTCGTCCGCGAGGATCACGTTGGCAAACACCGGCCCCGGCAGGAATCGAAACACGCGGTTGCCGGTCGCCTTGTCCTCGGTGATGACCTCGGTGCCGGTGATGTCGCTGGGCATGAGGTCGGGCGTGAACTGTATGCGATTGAAGGTCAGCGACAGGCATCTCGCGAGGCTTGAGATCAGGAGCGTCTTCGCCAGGCCCGGCACGCCTTCGAGAATGCAGTGGCCCCCGGCAAACAGCGCGACGAGCAACTCCTCGATGACATCGTCCTGTCCGACGATGATCTTGTGCAGTTCGGCCCGAAGCTTCTGATACGACGCCCGCAGTTTGTCCGCGGCCGCCAGATCATCGCCCCAGTCATTCGTTTGTCCGCCGGTCGGTATATCCATCTCAAATGTTCCTTATCGCTTGAGGCACGCCGCGGCGCGCCTCGTACTGCCAATCGCCTCGTGATCTATCGCTGCATGATCGGGAGATTGTTGTAGGGCAACTGAAGAATGATGAGCGCGATCGCTGTGCCGTAGACCGTTCCCACGGAATCCCCGTTCCACGAGCCGTCCTCTTCCTGCGTCGCCAGCAGAAACTCACGCATCTTCGGAAAATACTTGTTCCACTCCTTGTCGCCCGCGAGGTACATCACCTGAGCCATGTAGAGGTGTGCGTAGAAGTAATGCCCCCAGACGCCCTGCCGCGACTGGCCGATGCCGATCTCGCGCTTGCAGAACTTGAGCGCCTTCACCGCCAGTGGGTTGTCGTACTCGCCGGCATTGTACCAGCACGCCACCGCCGCCGCGGTGATCGGCGGACGCGAATCGGTCATGCCGACGCGATAGGCGATGCCGCCGTTGGGCAGCGCCGATTTTTCGAGGTACTTCATCGCCCGGTCGATCGTGGACTTCGGGACGGCAACGCCGGCATTTCGCGCCGCGCGAAGGCCATGCACCTGCGTGATGGTGACGGCGCCCTCGTCGCCGTCCATGTCCGGTGTGTAGAGCCAGCCGCCGAGCCGGCTCTGGCTGCGTGACGTCAGCTCGACACCCTTCTGAAGCACCCGGCGGATGCGATCCAGTCGGTCCGGATCCTCCTCCATGCCCATCACCTCGGCCAGGAAGAGCATCGCATAGCCGTGGCCGAACATTGAACGGCTCTCCTCGTCATTGCCGACGCGGCAGATGAGCCCGTTCTTCTGCGCAGAATCCAGCATGAAGGTCAGCGCCTTGCGAAGTTGCTTCGCGTGGGCGCCCTCGGTCGGCGTACTGCCCGACGCGGCCGTCGCCAGGCCGGCCAGGGAGGTCATCGTGATCGGATAGGTGCCCATCGCTCCCTGGTCGCGATACGAACCGTCCGAACTTTGGCGCGACGCCAGATACTTCAGTCCTTTTTCGATCGCCGCCTCGGCGTTTTTCGTGACAAGCGGCGGCCGTTCGCGCGGCAGGTCTCCCTCGGCCCGGGCCCCTCGCGGGCTCCATAGCGACACGAACGCGCAAGCAGCCAAAACTCCGGCCCAACGTCGCTGTCGCATGTTCGCGCTCCTGTTCACCATGAACCTCATCACCTCGCCCGGCGTTCGTCGTACGTCTTACGGCAATTCAACCTTGCTGTTCTCGATTTCTTCCGCATCGGCCAGCACGAAAAAACCCTCCGGCGAGATCGCCACGATCCGATGATTGAAAACCATGACCTCGGAAATGCGGCAGGACGCCCGGGCCGACGGCTTTTCGTTGATCGACTGCTGATCGCCGAGTTCATCCTCCGAGAACTGATACGGCCGCGGCGAAAACCTTCCCCCGGTGGACTTGTCGATGATTTCCAGCTTGGGCGGAATGGACTGATCAATCCACGGATTCAACTGCCGTCGACCGGGGCGACCTTCAATCGGCGCGCTGACGAACCGCAGCGCCGCGACGAACTCCGGCGACGCCCGCAGCATTTGACGACTGACGGTCGCCGCGGTTCCCAATTCACGCTGCCAGGGCAATTCGCCGGGTGAGAATGAATGCGAATCCAGGATGTACTCGAACGGACTCGCATCCTTCCGCGTGAAGATCACGACCCGGCCGCCCTCTGGCGGTGTCTGGCCGTTCGGCGCGTCAAGCACGACATCGATCGGCGGCATGGCCAGTCCTTCGACCGGCAAATCGCGAATCAGCTTGCCCGATGATGAACTGACGATCGAGAACCGGTTCGTGCCATGACAGACGCCGAAGCATCCGGACCCCAGCTCGAACAATCCGCTGACGATGCCCTCGCATCCGAAGGGGCTCCATAGGGGATTCCCCGTTCGTGCATCCCGCGCCACCAGCCGGTCGCCTTCACTTCGGATGACAACGCCGCTCTCGATGACGACATGCGCGTCGCGGTTGCCCAGGTCGATCTGATCATCAACGGTTCCCGGCAGATCGGGCAACAATGCATACTCCGCACGAGATCGGCCGCTGGCGGCGTCGATCACCACGACCCGCGTGGCATCGCGATCGATCACGACCAGGCTGTCCTCGACCGCGCGCATCATCCGCACCGCCATCCGCGGCCATCGCCGGCGCCAGACGGCGGTGGCGTCATTTCGCGCGTGCGTCGCCACCAGCGTCTGTGCGTCGGCCGCGAGAATCACGCTGTCGCCGACGCGAAGAATCGACGGCTGCGGCAGCGGTCCCGACGAAAGATCAACCGACATCGGCGCCCACAGCGTCTTGCCCGTCGAAAGACCGACGGCCCTTACGCTCGCCGTCGTTCCGAGAATCGCCGCTCTTCCGCAAATGGCGGCATCAAAAACGGCATCCGATCGCTCCACCGACGGTGCGACGGAATCCTCTCCTGTCGCGCGGGGCACGTTCGTCCACCACGCGTCGTGATCCGATGCGCGATTCAGGTCGAGGCCGTAAATCTCGCCGTTGAGCTGGACCGGAACGACTTCCGCAAACAGGTCGGCGTCGGCCGTTGAATCCCAGAATCCGCCGCCCCCGCCCTGCGCGCCGCCGGCGATTCTCGGCGAAATCGCCGCTTCATCGAGGCCGAGCAGATTCGCCTTGACCAGGATCTCCGGAACCTTCCGGCCCTTCGCCGTCATGCCGGCCGGCAGTGTGCCGCGCATCTGACTCACAAAGTCGGCGACGCGATTGGTTGCGCGCATTCCCCGGCGAAGTTCGATCCCCGAGGGCATGGTGGAATCGGAATGAAACTTTTCCAGTTCGTTGAGAATTCGCGCGGTCGCCGCGAAGTCGGCGGAAAGTCCCTCGCCGGGAAAACGATAGGCGACCGCCAGGCGAATCAAAGACTCAAGCCGGTCATTGGCATTCTTCGCGCGGTTCGCGGCCCGCGTCAGGAAGAAGATGCCCGTCTCAATCTCGCCGTCGCGCAGACAGGTGGCGCTGAGGCGAAGATCGATTCGACGCCCCCACGGCCCGAATCCCAGCGCATCCGACAATCGAGTGAGCAGGCTGCGTCGCCCCGCGGCATCGGCCTCGCCGATGACTTCATCGATTCGAGCGGCGCAGGCCTCCTGATCCTCGTCCGACATCTCATCCCAGAACGCGGCCATGCGTTCCGAAAGCAGAACGTCGGCACGGATGGTGATGTTGTTGTCGATCTCGAACGGCTGCGAGCCCGCCTCCAGGAGGAGCGAAAACGCCCGATCGAATCCCTCTCGGAGCCGCCCCGTCTCGTCGAAGTAGTCGCACTGGGCGAACCCCGCCTGCAATCGATCATCCGGCCGCCGCGCCTCGGTGAGCGCCTTTCTCAGGATTTCACCGCGGGCGTCGTCACCCAGCGGACCCGCCATGCGAAGCAGAACCCCGACGCGCTGATGCGATATCCGGCTCTGGTACTCCGCCACCCGATCTGATCCGTCCACGGGGCCCACGCTGATGCCCCGTTCCCCGAGTTCCTCCTCGGCTCGATCGAGATAGGCCAGCGCTGAATTCCATTCCCTGGCGACGGCGTCGAGCCAGGCCAGCCGAAGCAATGCATCGAGATCCGAGGGATTGCGCTCCAGTCGCTGCATCGCCAGGCGCCGCGTCTGATCTGGGTCGGGATATTTTGAAATGTCATTGACAGAAACGCTGTAAAGCGCGCCGTCGATCGAGAACAGGTTGCCAAGACGACTGGGGGAATCGACGACTTCACCGACGCGTTCGCCGGTTGCAAGTGAATATCGCGCGAGGCCACCATGTTGCGCGGTCATACCACCGGTCGCAATTGGCGCGAGAATGACATCGCCGCAGATCTGCGATCGGCCGGTCGGCTCGATGCGCGGCGTGGTCCAGACGACGCGGCCGTCAAGAATTGAAACGGCCGTCAGCTTGTCGCCGCAGATCACCACCCGGCCGTCGCCGGCGCCGACCACGTACCGGTGCGAACCGCGCGGATATCGCCATTTCTCGACGCCGGATTCGACATCCAGCGCCAGGAGCTGGTC
>CALLKH010000201.1 GCA_938008425.1 uncultured Planctomycetaceae bacterium
CGCCGATCTTTTCAGACTTCTTCAGCTTCCTCCAGTCCATCTTCACGCCGGCCGCCTGATACGCCCCGGCCCGGCCGTCCGCTATCATTCCTGAATGCGGATTCTCATCGACGACGCGATCCCCGGGGCGGATTCCCTCTTCAAACAACTGGGAGAGGTTCGGCCATTCCCCGGCCGGCGGCTGACGCGAGATTTGCTTGCGGACGCCGACGCCCTGATTGTTCGGAGCGTTACCGTCGTTTCGCCCAACCTGGTCCAGGGCACGCCGGTTCGATTCGTCGGCACCGCCACATCGGGCTTCGATCATGTCGACTCGGCGGCGCTGACCGAGGCCGGCGTTCACTTTGCCTACGCGCCGGGCTGCAACGCGCAGGCGGTGGCCGAATATGTCTTCACGGCCGTTCATCAGCTGGCCGTTCGGCAGGGACGCGATCCATACGCCATGTCGCTTGGCGTGGTCGGCGTCGGCCACGTGGGCGGGCGTGTTGCGGAAATCGCCGGCCTTTTGGGCATGAAGGTGCTGGCTTGCGACCCCCCGAGATTTCGGGCCGGAACGCTGGCAGGGCATGTCCCGATTGATGAGTTACTCCCCCTGGCCGATATCCTGACGCTTCATGTCCCGAGGGTCGCCGACGGTCCGGATGCGACGGTCAACCTGATCGATGCGAACCGGCTGGCACGAACCAGGCCCGGGGCCATCCTGATTAATGCGGCCCGCGGGGGCGTGGTGGATGAACCCGCGGCTGCGGCCGCTCGGCAGTCCGGGAGGCTTTCCGGGCTTGTACTGGATGTCTGGCAGGGCGAGCCCGACATCCGACCGGCGATCCTCGCGGCGGCTGATATCGCCACCCCTCACCTGGCCGGGTACTCGGCCCAGTCGAAGCGGCGGGGGGCGGCCATGATCTTCACGCAGCTCGCACGCTGGATGAACTGGCCGGGGCCGGCCGATGAAATTGGAAGGAAGTTTGTTCACGATCCGTCAATCGCTTCGGCGGCGGCGCTCAGCGACCAGGATCAGTTGCACGCGGACGGCTCCATCCATTTCGAATCGCCGTCGCGTCAACATGACGGCATCACGACGGGTATGGAACCGATTCTCTCCTCCGCGTGTCCCATTGGCCGGGCGGATGCGGAACTTCGCGCAGCGTCGGCGCGCGGCACGGCCGCGGACGAATTCGACGCGATCCGCAGTGCCTTCGCGAAGCGGAACGAGTTTTCTCACGCGCGGCTTCCGGCGGCGCGGCGCGACATCGCGGCGATGAACGCACTAATCGCCCTTGGATTTCAATTCGCGCCGGATGTGCCATAAACGTGGCACACGTCATTTTGCCCTGAAAAAACACGCATTTTCATCACCCCGCGACTCGGCCGCCTCATTCAATCTCGCCGAACAGGCGGCGCCTCTCACCCCGTGATCATCGCCCGCCGCAGGCTCGTCGATTGAATCGCGATTGGCGTCGTCAGCAGTAGTCGCGTGAGAGCGGGCTCGCCGAATCGCCTTCGGACGGGTGCGATTCGATGTTCCGGTCGCCGTCTGACTCGACGCGTGTCTGAATTCACGACGTCTGCGTGTCCGGAATACAGCGCGGGGCCGGGGCCAAGGCACCCGGGCGGGGTGGTCAACGGTTCCAACTCTCGACGAATTCGGATTTTCGCGTCGTTTCGGCGGCGGAGGGCGGCTTACGCGAAAAGAGCTGTTAAGGGACCGGGAATCGGTTTATCAGCCCTGAAAACCGCATGAAAAGATTGCGCCTGGGGTGCGTTAAATGTCTCTAACGCGTTGTTATGAAGTGACTTAAGTCAATTCAAGTTTTTTTGCCCGTCCTGCGCCAGCCCTTGAAAAGAGGGGCTCAGGTCGGGTACTATCAGGAGCAGTCGTGAGGTGCTATCCATGCAGTTCACGGAATGCGTCTTAACAACTGAAGGGTTCAGACACCCTTGGGATGTCAAGGTGCATTGCGACTCGACGCATCTCTTCGTCGAACCGTCGCGGGTGAAGTGGTCTTGGTCGTCTTGTACGAGTGATTTGCAAGAGAACTCGCAGCAGGGCGGCACGCATCGTGTGATCTGGTTGCAAGAGGCCGATCGTGCGAAACGCGGAGAGGACTTCACGAGCGGCGTGACACGAACGCGGCGTCCGGTCGGCGGCGGCCAGGCAGATTCGAAAGGTTTTCCGGCCTTTCAGATCACGGTTCGGCCTCCATGCCCGTCGAAGATTTGCGAATCGCAAGTCGAGGCGGCTTCGAGACGGTGGGATGGTCCCATTCGCTTGAAGTAAATCAGCCTGTCATAGGCTGGCAGCCTGTAGCCCCGGTTAGGCTAGGGTTCCAATCGCGATGGCGAGTTAACGTCACGCGGAAGTTTTGGAATTCTCCACGAGGCAAAGTGGAGGTTAGGAGCTACCTCAGATGAAGAAGTTTGGAATTATTTGTGCCGGTCTCGCGGTCGCCCTCGCGGCCCAGACGGCGAAGGCCCAGGTGGTTGACACCAATGACGGCCTTTCGATTTGGTATGACAATCGAGCGACTGCCGCGGCAATCGTTACCCCGACGTCTACAGCGCACATTGCGGGAACATCCGTCGAAGTGACTGTCGGTAAGGCCCAGACGTTAATCGTCCGCAATACCGCGTCGGGCAACGGCGGCGGCCCCGGCGACGGCCAGACGCTGTTCGTCAGTCCTCGCCTGCCGGTCAATCCTGCCTTCCAGCCGACGGTTAACCTCGGCCTGCATTGGGTTGGCATCAAGAACAAGGCTGGCACTGTCATCGCGACCGACTACAGCCGACGCACGCTCTACAAGTACATGACGGTTGAAAGCCGCGGCGGCACCGGCGAAGTCATCGGCGCCCTCGGTCTCACGACCAACATCACCAAGGGCGGCGCCGCCGGCGTTGGCAACAAGATCGAGAACGTCACCGTTGCCGCGAACGGCGCTCTTTGGAACGGCAACACCAATGTCGTCGCCAGCGCCGGTGACAACTGGTCGGTGACCAACAAGTCTGTCAAGGTTCCGGTCAGCGCTGGCCCGGTGTACAACACCTCCGGTGGCGCCGTTCCGTCGGCCACGCCGTACCAGCTCCAGGCGATGACTGTCACTGCGAATGTGTGGCAGAAGGGTATCGCAATCACTGAGAGCACCTACGGCGTCAAGGATGCGGTCAACAACCTGCTGGTCACCCGCGTGGTCAGCACCGGTTCGCTTCCGCCGGAAGAACCGGACTTCGGTTACACCACCGACTACGTCGGCGGAAATCCGGACGGCACGGCGGGTTCGCTCTATCGCAGCGGTTCGTTCAACAACGCCAATTTGCCTGAGGCGAACAGCGGTGGCGACGGTCTCACGATCGGCACCACCAGCGTTCAGAACGACGCGACGATCGTGCTGCAGACGAAGGCTGACTTCAACAATGACGGTCTGGTCACCGGTGGTGACGTTGCTTCGTTTAACGCTGCTCTCGGCGCGGGCGCGAGCCTCCGCCAGCGAGAGCTGTTCCTTGGCGACCTCAACGACGACGGTTCTGTCACCGGTGGCGACGTGGCCGGTTTCAACAACTATCTCGGCGTCTTGGCTGCAGGCAGCTGTGCGGTTCCCGCCAACTGTCCGTGATAGGCTGTTCGTAGTCTGACTCAAACCGCTCCTGCCGGGGCGGTGAAACCCACCGCCCCGGCGAAGCGGATCTTTCAAGTGAATTACTCAGTTTGGCGGTCATTGTGAATCCGCCAGTGAGACAAAGATTGGAACACTCCCCATCACGCCAAAGGTGTAAGCGGGAGGGGGAAACAAGAGAGGCAAGAAGGAGAAAGAAAATGAAGAAGATTGCAACACTGGTGGCGGCGGTCGCTCTGCTCGCCGCTTCGTCGGTCGCTACGGCCGCCGACAACGCGTGGTTCACTCTCGAGGGCGGCCCCGGAACGGTCGTCACCTCGGGTCCTGGCAACACGCTCATCGTTGAGAAGGATGCCGGCAGCTCGGCCACTCTGCGGATTGGCTACAATTTCAACTCGAGCTTCGGCCCCATGGCCAGCTGGTCGATCGCCCTCAACACTGCGGGTGACCTCGGCGCGACCTCGAGCTTCGGAAACGGCGCCAACGGCGGTCTGTCGGGTTACACCGTCAATACCGGTACCCTGGCGAATGGCTCGTCGTCCTTCAACGTCGGTCAGGTCTCCACGAACAACCCGGCCAACGGCACCACCGGTCTGGCCTACCTGTTCGATCTGACCGTCTCTGCGGGCCCGCTCGGCTCCGGCGCATCGGTCACGGGCGACTTCGGCGGTGCGGAACAGGCCTATTCCTCGGGCTTCTACTGGTACGGTTTCGTCGGTGCGAACCCGATCTCGTACGGCCGCACCGGTGGCTACACCGGCGCTGTGGACGTCACCCCGGGTTGGGGTTCGCTCCCGGTCATCATCGTTCGCAACGTTCCCGAGCCGGCGACGATCGCCCTGCTCGGCCTCGGCGCGCTCGCTTTGATTCGACGCCGCAAGTAAGTTTGTGATTTCACTGGAGCATTGAGATAAGTCTCAATGAGTCGGTAGATTGATCAAAGACTCAACGGAGCCGCCCACCTTCACGGTGGGTGGCTCTTTTTTTTGCGAAC
>CALLKH010000202.1 GCA_938008425.1 uncultured Planctomycetaceae bacterium
ATCGCGGCGCTCTCGCTGCGCACAACTCGAATGAGAAAAACTGAGCACAATGATACCGCCGGCTGACGTGCAAACTCATTTACAGGGAAAAAATTTGGCGAGGGCCGGGACGTGTGAACTTTGGGGGATTGGATTCCTTCCGTTCCGAACCCGATTTGCCGCCGCAAAGGTCTGCAAAAGGGGACCGCAGGTATGAATGCGACCCCCCCGACATGACGAAACCCGCCGAAGCGGGTCTCGGGCTTCCGACAGTCGGGCCGGAGAGTAGAGAAAGGGAAAGAGATTCTGCCGGAAACCGGGAGCGAGTGTATCGAGGTTCGGGCGGGTGTCAAGGGTGCTGCGCCGCGTCGGGGAGACTGCGCAGCGGAAACGGGCGCGCCGTCGGGCGGGTGATGTGCCGATTCCGCCGCTGCGCCACCCGGCTGCCACGACAGCGTCACCCGCCGGGATATTATCAGTGCTGCGCCCGGATGCTGCCGTGTTGCGGCGCTCCGGCGCGACCGGAGCGCTCTCCGACGCAGTTGGACCTGAGCCCGGCGCGGGCGGACCGCGGCGGCGATCGTCGCCGCCCGGGCGGCATCGGTCGCGGCCACGGTGGCCTTCGGTGCGGACTCCTCGTGTGGTTTCCGGCTCGGTGACTTCTTCTTGCCCAGGGGCCGGGAGAATAAGAGATTGCGGGCGGGTCTTTGATCGTCGCGGCGGTATGTTCCGCGCCGGGCCGATCACAGGTTGGAAACCTGTGACACCCCACACCGATTGGAAATCGGTGCCACAGGACTCCATCACCAGAGCCCATTCGCCATGCCGGGCGCTGCGCTTCGGCATGCCACACGCCGCAAGGCGAATGAAGAGTTCAAAATGAAAAATGAAAAAATGGGGAAGCCGGAGTCGGGCGGCCCCGCCCCCTTTATTCACTTTTCATCTTACATATTGCATTTCCTCTACCCGGGAAATGATTCCCGGCGGAGTGGGTGCGAGAAGGGATTCTCGCAAACAGCGGCCTCGCCGCCCCGCCTTCACTCTACATTCTCCATTCTCAATTCTACATGACCCGGCTTCGAAAAAAGTAGAGCAGTAGAACAGGCGCGCAGGAGAAAGAGAACCCTTACTTGGCCCCTCGGCCCCTAAAACCCTTCCCCTCAACCTCAATCCACCAGCTTCGACTCCGGCTTGTCGTGCTTCTTTTCGGGGATGACGAACTGCCCGGGCCGGTTGCGCTTGACGGTGTCGAGCCACTCCTGCGGGTAGCCGCCTTCGCTGGGGTCGCCCGGCTTGTGCTGGATGTAGCCGTCGTTGTACTTGCGGATGAGCGTCTCGCCGAGTTCGCGCCAGCGCCGGGCGACGAGATCGCCCTGGCTCACCGAGTAGTCCGTCAGGTAGCGGCGGGCCAGCCCGGGGTCGGTCTTGAGCAGTTCGACGGCCGTCTTCTCCACCGCCGGCTGGAGGGCGAGGAATTTTCCTTCGAGCTCGCCCTGCACCGCCTGGATGTCCTTGATCATGTGCGAGTACTTCAGGTGGGCGAAGTTGGAGACGAAGTTGAAATTCCAGAAGATCGAATCCCACGTGAACTGGCTCATGCCGCCGACGGTGTACGATCGCGGCAGGGCGTCGGCCGAGCAGTAGAAGGGCACCCAGCATGTCATGGCCGTGTCATCCACGCCGTACCAATAGACGCCGCCGACCGGGTCCGGCAGGTGGCCGCGGGACTGCGAGATGAACGAGAAGCCCGTCTGCTGCGTCGAGATCGGCCGTTCCCAGGTGTGCTCGACGCCGCCGGATGTCCAGCCCATCGGCCGCGTGCGAAGCGGGCTGCCGTAGGGGCCGGCGTCGATGCCCTTCGTCATGTCGAAATCGGTGCCCTCGTAGTGGTCGCGCATCAGCGCCATCACGTCGGCCATGCCGAGCTTTTCGTCGGGCTTGACCCAAAGGGGGTAGGGCTTCGCGCCTTCAACCGCGCGGTGATAGTCGCTCGAGAGATTCAGCGACGGGGCCGTGCGGCGAAGAATGCTCCAGACGCGGGTGTCGGCGTAGCGGTTGTTGGTCGGCGTGGTGGGGCAGAAGGCCTCGCAGTAGCTGAAGGGCTCGCCGGACTTCGGATCGTAGTAGCCCTTTTCGATCGCGAACTCGATGACGTCGCCGGAGTAGAGGCAATTCTCGGTGTCCTCGCGCGGGAACGTGCTGATGCGGGCCTTGTTGGCGTGGCAGGAGACGTAGCCGTCGGGCACGCGGAGTGCAACCCACGCGGCACCCTTGCGGCCGGGGCCCTTGCCGATGATCTCGAGAATCCACGCCTCGTTGGTGTCGGCGATGGAGATCGACTCGCCGGGCGAGCGGTAGCCGTACTCGTCGACCAGGTCGGTCATGACCTTGATCGCCTCGCGGGCGGTCTTCGCCCGCTGGAGGGCGAGCTGCATGAGATCCCAGTAGTGGAGGAGGCCGTCGGGGTTGTAGAGTTCCTCGCGGCCGCCGTAGGTCGTTTCGCTGATGGCGAGCTGGTGCTCGTTGATGAGGCCGACGACGGCGTAGGTATGCGCGGGCTGCGGAATGGCGCCGTAGACCTTGCTGCCCCACGATTTGACCTCGTAGACATCGCCCGGCTTGTGGTCCGCCGCCGGGGTGATTCTCAGCGTCGGGTGAAACTCGCCGTCGCAGGTGTAGGTGATGATGACGGAGCCGTCCTTGGTCGCGCCTTTCGTGACCAGGATGTTGGTGCAGGCGCTGGCGACCGGCGCGGCGGCAAGACCGGCCGCGAATGAAGCGACGATTGAGATGAACAGACGCGAACGGTTCATGGGCGATCCCCTTTCGGCGGCGGATTTGGCCGGACCAGTGTGTGCAGGTTTTGGTTGGTTTGGCCATGATACGGCATCGATCCGGTCGCGGACAGTCATTGGCAGCTGTCGGGTGATGCGGATAATGGGCGGCGTGGACGGATGGTGGTCGGCGGCGGGCGTGACGCACGCCGCGCGGGCCCAGGGGCGTTGAAGCGAGGGCAGGCGACTGTGAAACCAGGATTGGCGCCGGGCGTGGAGCGGGAGGTGACGTTCGAGGTGACGCGGGAGATGTGCCCCGCGTTTGACGGCGTCGTCGTGCACCAGGTGTGTGCGACGTGGACGCTGGTGCATTTCATGGAGCTGGCCGGCCGGCGGGTGCTGATTGATTTTCTTGACGAGGGCGAGGAGGGCGTCGGCAGCCATGCGTCGTGCGATCACCTCGGGCCGGCGCCGGTGGGGTCGAAGGTGCGGGTGGTGGCGACGGTGACCGATGTGACCGATCGCGAACTCGGCTGCGATGTGGCGGCGTATCGCGGGGAACGGAAGATCGCGACGGGGCGGACGGTGCAGAAAATTTTCCCGCGCGAGGTGCTCAAGCGATTGCTCGGCGAGGGTGGCGGGTGATGGTCGGTTGGAACATCGCGCGCGGGTGCCCCATCCCGTGCCGAAGGCCGGGGTGGGGGACGGTTCGTTCGAGCTTGAAGTCTATCGGCTTTCCGTCAGTCCCCCATCCCTGCTAGCGCAAGGGATGGGGCACCCGGCCTTGGGCACGGGATGGGGCGCCCGTCGTACGGGCGCCCGGTTGGGGTGGAATTCGGACAGTTCCCGCTACGGCCGCCACTCGACGTCGGGAATTCCGGCGGCGTGGTTGGCGAGGCGGGCCCATGCGAAGAAGAGATCGCTGAGCCGGTTGAGATAAATGACAATCTGCGGATTGACGGCCTGCGATTGTGCCAGGCTGACGACACTTCTCTCCGCGCGGCGGCAGACCGTCCGGCAGATGTGAAGCTGGGCGGCGAGCATCGAGCCGCCGGGCAGGATGAACGCCCGAAGTTCGGCCACGGGTTCGCACGCCTCGTCGATCCAGGTCTCAAGTTTCTTCGGCATACCGGCGGGGATCTGCTTGATCTTGTCGCGGTTCTTTGAGTCTTCCGGCGTGGCGAGCTCGGCGCCGATGGCGAAGAGGGCGTTCTGGATTTCCGAAAGCCGCCCGGCTGTTTGTCTGTGGGCCGCCGCGCCGTCGGCTGCCGCGATCGCGGCGCCGATGAAAGCGTTCAATTCGTCGATATCGCCGTAGGCGGCGACCCGGGCGTCGCACTTGGGCACGCGCGTCCCGTCGAAGAGAGCCGTGCCGCCGTCGTCGCCGACCTTGGTGTAGAGCTTCATACTTGCCGTTCCTTTGAGGCGTGCGGTAAGTCCATTGCACGCCGTCCGTAGGTTATAAACCGGCTTGGCGGGTTTGGGCAGGGTGCCTGGCGTCGGCGGCGATCGATCCTCAAATCGCCGCACCATTTCTCTGGCGGTTCCATGTCGCCCATCGGAGCCGCACCGTCCCCGGGGCGGTGAAAATCGGCAGACCATTCGCCCGCTTATGTTCAAGGCGGCGGCGCTGGCGGGAGAATCGCCACCGGGCTGAGACAGCCCGGCTCTGATAAGGCGGCGTCGGGTGGCTCTGACATGCGGCGTCAGGTGTCGCACCCCGCCGACACTTCAATTGAAGACTCGATTCGTAAACACCAAGAAGAAAGCCGCCGCCTGAACGATGTTCAAGCGGCGGCTTATTGGGTTCATGGTGTCGGACTTGGCGGTCGATTACTCGTCTTCGTCATCGGAATCGTCGGCCGTGTCTTCTTCTTCATCCATGTCGTCCATATCGTCTTCGGAGTCCTCGTCCTCCTCGTCGAACGCCGACATGGCCTGGGCCTTCGCCTGATCGTCGTAGATCTTCTTCACGGCGACGATCAGCTTGGTCGGGATGTGGAGATCGCCTCGCATGACGCTGCCGGACTGCTGGGCGCTGAAGGCCAGCGGCGCGTCGATCGTGACGGCCGTCGGGAACTCCTCGTCATCCTCGCCGACTTCCTTGAGCACGGCCTTCACGACCTGCATGATGTTGTCGATCGCGAAGTACCCCTCGACGAAGCGCGGCGAAGGCAGTTGTTCCGACACCTCGCTGATGCCCTTGTCGCTGGCGAGTGAATCGCCCTTGTCGGCCTTGGAGGCCTTGCAGGCGAGTTCGTGTCGAGCCTTGCCGCCGCCGAAGGTCATCACGACGTGGGTCGAATCCACGGCGCCGAACCGAAGCGACAGATCCTTGCCGAGCACGCGCTCGAAGGACTTCACGTCGTCCTCGTCCATTTCCTGCTCATCGGCCACGCCCTTGAGGTTGAGCGTGATCGTATCGACCTTGTGATCGCCGACGGATTCGGCATCCGCCTTGTGCGTCAGAAACTCCTGGACCTTCTTGAATTCCTCATCGCTCGAGATCTTCCAGACGTGCTCCCAGCACTTGCGAAGGCTGTTCATGTACTGCTCGGAGTCCTTGGTCTCGACGACGATCGTCAGGCCGAACATGCCTTCCGAGGTGCCGGACAGCGCCGAGATGCTGACCGCCGAGCTGACGGTGTTCTTGGTGATTTTCTGAACTTCCTCGTCGAGCGCCTTGGCGACCTTTTCATCCAGCATCGCGCTGTCGCCGCCCGCCGCGACCAGCGACGAGATCGGATTGGACTCGGCGAACTTTTCCATGTGCTCGTTGTAGCCGCCGCAATTGGCGACGGCGAAGAGGAACTTTTCCTTGGGCAGGGCCTTGAGCAGCGAACCCGTGGAACTCTTGATGGCGCGGACCATCTTGTCGAAGTCCGAGTCCTTCTTGGCGTCAATCAGCAGTCGCAGCGACACGCCGTCCTTGTCGATCGTCGTGGCGACGTCGAAGTAGGAGATTTCCTCCAGCATCTTCTGATAGAGCTTGAGCTGGCCGCCCTGCGGGCCCATGACCGCAGCCATGCCCTCGAGGGAGCTGTTGATCAACTCGCGATAGGCGCCCATGACCGCGCTGAGTGAAGCGCTGACGTAGATGTCGCTCTCGCCGAGAACCTTCAAACGGGATTCGGCGATCGTACCGTCCATGCCCTTCTTCGACTTGAGCACGCGGGTGACGCAATCCTGGCTCTTGCCGACGATCACGAATCCATCGCGAACCGCCGCGTAGGCCGGAAACTGCATGACGGTGCACTTGTGGATGCCGTCGGTCGGCTCCTCGGCCTGGAACTTCTTAAGCAGCGCCTCGGGGTCCTTGGCCGGGGCGATCAGGACGGCGGCGTTGGAGGGGTCCTCCGCGCCGAATTTCTGAACGTCCATCATGGCGACGCAGACCGGGCTCTTCATGTCGATCGGATTCTCGGGGCCGGGCATGATGCCAAGGGGCATCATCGCGAACGGCGTCACCTGGCCCGGTATTGGAATGTTGAGCAACTGTTGAAAATGGGACGCGCGCTGATCGATCGTATCCAGCGAGCGAAGGATCACGAATCCCCACGCATCCTCCGGCACGAGTTTCAGCGCATCCTTGGGTTCAGACGCCCTGACCGATCCCGCGAAGAGCATCGTGGCGCTCATCGCAACCGCCAGGGTCCAACTGCACATCCTGTGACGATTAAACATTTGAAATCTCCTCTGGGTTATCTCAACGCGTTTTGAGTGAGCCGCTTCTGTGGGACGCAACGCCGTCGGACGACGTGTGAATAACAGCCCATCATGCGGCCTGATCCTCGCAACCTTCTCTTCGCCGAACACTTCTGAAAGATGCCCGATTCGTGCAAGGCGAATCCGTGAATACGGTCTCGGCCTCGCAGTGACGGGAAAACATCTTCAACTACGGAAACGCCGGAATAATCACGGCGCGCGCTCCCTGCGTCAAGGTCAACAAGCCTTTCGGATCGCTCCGAAACGCCGCTGCGGACGGCGAAACGCGTCGTCCGAGTGCAGGCTGTGAGTATTGAAAACGTGAATCCGGCGGCGGCTTCACGGAAAGAGGCCGATGGTGGTTCCAGGCCGCTCTTCGCAGCTCGCTTTCAATCGACGGCCGACGCTTCGAAATCTCTGCGAATCGTGGCGTCGATCGCCTACTTCGCGATGCGTCCGAAGCGGTCCAGCTGGTGAAGCGTCGCCTTGAAATCCTTGGGAGTGGAGGCTTCAAACTTCAGCGACTCGCCTGTTCTCGGATGATCAAAGGCGACCTTCCACGCGTGAATGCTCGCCCGGCGGATGAGCGGCCGTTCGGGATGCCGTCGGCTGGCGCGGTAGTTCGGCTTGAATGACGAAAGTTTGAGATGCTCGGCGCCACCGTGGGCCGCGTCGACCGCGAGCGGCAGGGCGGCGTGCGTCAGTTGTGCACGAACCTGCTGTTCGAGGCGGGTTCTCGGCGTGCACTCGAGAAGGGCGAAACCGACGAAGCTGTCCCTGACGCGCCACTCGGTGATTGCGGAATCGCCGTGTTCAGAGATCACCTTAACCTTGCCGCTCTTCGGCGAGGTGAGCAGGTCCTCCATGACGCCGGACTCGTTCAGGACAATGCCGCGAACCAGTGCGAGCAGGGTGAGGCTCATTCGATGATCGTCGAACTGCTTCTCGAGCGAATTGAGCGCGGCCTCATTCCGCGCGACCACCATCAGCCCGCTGACGTCCGGCTCCAGCGGGTAAACCGAATCGAGCCCGTCCGCCGCGTCCTCGTCAGTCTGAAGTTGTTCGACGACGCTGGGATCATCGAAGAGGCCGCCCTCGAAAAACATGCCGGCCGGCTTGTCGATGACGAAGAAGTCGTCGTCGGTGTGAAGTACGTCGCATCGAAGCGCCTTGGCGGGGCGCCCGCGCTCTTCAAAATCAAGATCGTCGTCCGTGTCGTGGCGGTGCTTTGTCATCGTCGGGAGATACTCGCAAATCGAAGGAATCGGGCGGCGGGATCAATCCATCGCCAGGCCGGTCGGAATCAGCGGAATTATGCAGACAGTTCGAATGTCGTCCAACGCGACAGCCGGAACCACGATCACATCATAGACGAGCCGCTGACCCGGGTCTTCCACGATGTCCTTCACGCGGCCGATCACCATCGGCGACGGCAGCCCCAGCTGGCCCGGGGCGCTGTAGACGTAGTCGCCGATTCGAATTCCGCGCGATCGCATGGGCAGTAGCGGCTGGTCGCTTGAAAGCGCTTCGGCCTCGCCCGCACTGCCCGCTGATTCTGCGTCGGAAGGCACATCTTTTTCGATGTGTCGATAGTCCACATTCTTGATGATCATCTCGGAATGTCCGCGTCCGCGAAGGCTGCACGGGTAGTCGACCGGTTCGAACCGATTGTTCACGAACCCGCCGACGCGCACCTTGATCGCATCGCTGGAGGGATCGCTGAACAGGCAGACGCGTGACATGTAGGGGCTGACTTCCTCGACGCGACCGAGCAGGACTTCGCGGGTGATAACGGCCGCCCCGGGGCCGACATCCTGCGCGCCGCCGCGATTGAGGAAGAGTCGGGAGGCGACCCAGTCCTGCGGATTCGAGCCGGACATGGAACCGCGTTCGATGAGCATCGAGTCCCGCCATTGCACGATGTCCCGCGCGACGACATGGGCGGGAAGGGCAAGGGGAATCGCCCGATCGCGAACGGCTGCGAGTTCCTGATTCTGCTGCTTGAGCTGTTCAACAAGTCCCGACTGTGCGGCCAGTTCCCGGCGCAGCGCCTCGACCTCCTCACGATGCACGAGGCCGGGATCGCCGATGTTCTGCATGGATCGCGCCCCGCGAAACGTCAGGAAGTAGACGACGTCCTGAAGCGGGACGAGCAGTTGTGTGCCGTGCTTTGTTCCGTCAGTCACCTTCGGCGGAAGGATGACGGCCAGCGCCGACATGGCCATGAGCGTCCAGAATACGGTGCGTCGGCTGGGTCGATAGTTGCTGATTCGCATGGTCGCATCTTACGAGAAGTCGGCGCAGTTGCCGATGAGGTACGCGAATGACTTCCGATGATCAGTCGCTTAATGATGAACGCTGTGGTGGAGGCGACAGGTCGGCGAAATTCAAGAGTTTTTCGGTACGCGGCAGCCGTGCGGTGGGCCACCCAAAAGAAGAGTCGCGTCAATCTCGAACGATTGGATTCGACGCGACGAGGGACTGGCCTATAAGTTATGACTTGATAATGAGTTACAGCAATGTATCGCCGTCTGTGCATTGAGAGGGAGAGGCGCGGACGACGGTCTTGTCGCCCCATGGTCGTGCCGATTCCTGGAAGCGCCGCAGGCATCATGAGAGCGCCACTCCCGGCTCCCGACTGATTTCAAAAGCCTGCGTCACCTTCCAGTCCGATCAATCGCACGC